>SPBP01000249.1 GCA_004525935.1 Lentisphaerales bacterium
AAATGCTTGTCGCAAAGCACAGGATCCGGGCCGCAGCAAGGCCCGACTTCATTAACAGCCTCCCGGTAATGATCAGTGTTCACGTGCCCAAGACCGGCGGAGTTGCTTTCCGGAGTATTCTGCACGCCATCTATGGGCGGACACTCTGTCTTCGCTATGGGAAGCCGGATGAGAAGGAAAAACGTGATTTGCCGGTCATCCCGGCGAACACCAGATGCATTCACGGACACTTCGCCAGCGATGCCTTCGACAACATCCTCCCAAACAAGGCTCTTATCACCTGGATCCGGCACCCGGTGCAACAGGTCGTCTCGACCTACCGCCACTTTCTCAGGAATCCCGATCCTGCCAACCGATCTTCGCGCATGTTGCACGACAAACGGCTCTCGTTAAGGGAGTTTGCCGCGCTGGATGGTATCCGGAACATCACTACAGGTTACTTTCTCAAGAACAGGAGACTCGATGATTTCTTCTTCCTCGGAATTACTGAACACTTCGATCTGTCGATAGCCCTATTCCTGTCTCTCATGGGGATCAAGATGGATCTGCGTATGCCTAGACTGAACGCAGATCGCTTTCGTCGGCGTGCATCGGTCTTGCCCGAAGAGGACTTGAGGCAGATCTCCCTGCTGAACCGCCAGGATATTGAGTGGTACGAGGAGGCACTCCGGCAATTCACAAAGGCCGCCGGCGCTATTTCACCAGGACTTCCAGAAGTTCGGGAACCGCACCCGATTCGTCACGAATGAAGATTATCCACAGGTACTCCAACGTAAACGTCTCCGAGCGCGTCAGTGTTTCATCGAGATCGTACCACTCTTCTGCGTCCAGGCTCCCGAGCATTTGAACATCGGCAAGCGAACCGTCCACGAGCAGTAATTCGATCGTATCAGATGAAATGCTGTCGGGGTATCCCAGCACTATCCACCAACCTCCGGCATCTGCCGTGCCGGTCCACGCGGTTTCTTCGTCTCCGTCCACCGCCCGCCAGCCGGGTGATTCTTCGCCTGCCACATCGTCACTCGTCAGCACCATCTTCGGCCCGACATCAACGGAAGCCACAATATCTTTGCCGCTATCGACATCATCCGGCGCAAAGCCGGTCGCGATCACCACTATCCGATCGAACGCGGCAACATTCCCGCCGCTGCCAACCGTGTCCATTACCAGCCGGATCGTATGCACCCCGCTCCCAACCACTATCCCGGTCGCATCTACGTCGGTCCAGTTGAACCAGCCCCCGGTATTGGGAACCGTCTTCGTTCCACCTGCCGGCGTTCCATCAACCGTCAGATGGAACTGGCCCCCGCTCCCCTGCGCCGCACACCGGACCCGCAGCGTGTACGTACCAGAGCCGCTGAATGTCACCGTGTAATCCAGCCATTCACCGGCCGGTGTCCACCCCACACAGTACCCGTTCCCGGCACTCCCGGCGGCGGCTATGTCTACATTCTCGCTCCTGTATACACTGCCGGCATTCCCGGCCGTTGTGTCATAGTACGCATTCCCCGCCCCGTCCCCGTCGTAGTCCTCGCACTCGATCGTACCGGGTACGGACGGCGGCCCATACACACTGAATGTAAGCCTGTCGAACACGCCCACATATCCACTCGCACCGTTGCTGTCTAACTCAAGCCGTATAATGTGCGAACCACTGCTGGTGAATGTTATGACCTTGTTTACCAGCGCCCAGCTATACCAGTCACCCGTATTCGGCACCACCATCGTGCCGGTCACATTCGTATTGTCCACTTCAACGTGGAACGTACCGCCTGGACCCAGCGACGCTACCCGCGCCGACAACGTGTAATCGCCCGGTGCGGCCACGGTCACCGTGTATTCCAACCATTCACCAGCTTCAGTCCACCCGATGCAATAGCCGTTCCCGGCACTGCTATGTGCTGCTATATCCGCATTCTCCCCGGCCCGGTATGCACCCCCGGCATTACCACCGGTGGTGTCTGAATATGCTGTTCCGGAACCACCAACATCGAAGTTTTCGACCTCTACTGTTCCGGCTATCGGCCACGAACTGCCCAGGTACGGCGTTTGCGCTGGGGGAGGAGGTGGTGGTGGTGACCCGCCACCGTCATTTACCCAGAAGCAGTCCATCGCCGCTACCGAGCCGTATCCGCCCACTGTATCCATTACTATCCTCAGAGTATGTGCCCCGCCAGGCAGACTCACTCCGCTCTTCTCGACCGTCTGCCATGAACTCCAGCCACCCGTATTCGGCACACTTATGGTACCCGTGGCATTAGACCCGTCGCACTCGATGTGGAACGTGCCGCCCGCACCCAAGGATGACACACGCGCGGCCACGGTATACGTCCCGGCTGAAGCAATATTCACTGAGTAATTCAGCCATTCACCTGCCGCAGTCCAGCCGACAACATGTCCATTGCTCGCCGTGCCGTCCGAAGCAATGTCAACATTCTCACTCGGCCTGTATGCTCCTCCGGCATTCCCACCTGTTGTGTCCGAATACGATATGCCTGATCCGCCTGCATCAAAGTCTTCGACCTCCCGCTTACCCGGCAACGCAGGTAAGGAAGGCGGCGAATAGGGCGCAATTACAATGCAATCAAACGCACCCACAAAGCAACTGACCCCCTGACTGTCCATCGCCAGCCGGAACACATGGGCTCCTGCGGAAAGCGCAACTTCCTGCTTCTTCACTGTCCGCCAATTGTACCAGTCCCCGGTGTTCGGCACCGTCATGGCGCCGGTCACATTTGACCCGTCACATTCAATGTGGAACGTGCCGCCTGCTCCGGCAGCAGCAACGCGGACAGAAATATCGTATGTAGCAGAAGAATCGATGCTGGCCGCGTATTCGAGCCATTCCCCGCTCTTAGTCCAACCAACGCAATGTCCGTTGCTCGTACTCGCGTGCGACGCTATATCAACTCCCTCGGCCGGCCGGTATGCTCCACCGTCATTACCGGACGTGGTGTCGTGATACGCAACCCCTTCGCCACCCACATTGAAATCCTCGACCTCAACATGAATCGGAACGGGGACCGGTACAGAAATACTCTCGTCGGAGTAATTGAGGGTATAGGCGATGCCTTGCCCCACGCTCCAGCATCTTACCCTCAAGAAATGCCAGGCTGACGTTGTCGCCTGATACGTCAGGCTGAACTGCAGGCCGCCACCGGAATCATCGTCATAGGCCAGTTGCGTCACGCCCCCGGTGTCCGCATACAGCTCTCCGAACGTATCCCCGCTGCCGCCGGCCGTGTTGAAGTTGTACTCAATCCCGCCATGGAGAAAGACTGAGAACCAGTCGTAGTGGTCCGTAGTCGACAGACGATGAGGACCATGCGTCTGCTCGATTGTCGTGGGGTCGGACAGCGCACTGGCACCGGCCCCAACGTCATCTCCGGGATCCCACCCGTCGGGCGTCTCGTTCGGCGCGGTACCGGCAGAATACTTGAGTGCATAGGCTGCGCTCTGCCCTGCGCTCCAGGTTCTGACCCGTAGATAATACCAGCCTGATACTGACGGCTGATATGTCAGGCTGAACTGCAGGCCGCCGGCAGAGTCGTCGTCATAGGCAATTCGTATCGCACCCCCGGTGTCCGCATAGAGCTCTCCGTACGTATCCCCTGCGCCTCCCGCCGTGTTGAAGTTGTACTCAACTCCGTCGTATAGGAATACAGAGAACCAGTCATACAGGTCGCTGTCCGACAGACTGTGAGGGCCATGCGTCTGCTCGATTCCCGTCGGGCTGGGCAGCAGGCTCCCGTCGGGCCCGGCATCATCAACCGGATCCCATCCATCCCCTGTGCCGCTTGGAACGGTCACACTGGACTCTGTAGCGTATGCCGAATAGCCGGAACCGTTATACGCCCGAATGCGATAGACATACGTGCTGCCGGAAACAACACTCGTGTCGCTGTAGAGCTGAACATTCGCTCCCACCCGAACGATTTCCGACCAGCTGCCACCGGACAGTTTGCGTTCGATGGCAAAGCCCTGTTCGTTGTCCGCTGCATCAACCCATGTCAGGCCGACTTCATTGCTTGAGACGGCACTGGCCTGGAAGCTGCCGGGCGCTGCCGGGACGTTGGTGCCGCCAGGGAATCCCCATATTTCGATATCGTCCAGGTTCCAACCGCAGTAGACCCAGCTTTCGTCGGTCGATCCCATTCCCCATCTGACCCGGACCGCGCCCTGCCTGTCGGCAACTGACGAGATGTCGACTGTCTGATAAGTCCAGTCGGTATCCGTAATTTCGGCCGAATTCTCCCACACGGTACTCCACTGACTTCCATCATTCGAAACCTGGATGTAGGCATGATCATATGCCGGTCTTTCCACACCAAGCCATCGCCTGAAGGTCAGCTTCGCATCGGAAACGTCGCTCAAATCCATGGCCTGGCTTGTCAGCCAGTATGGC
>SPBP01000196.1 GCA_004525935.1 Lentisphaerales bacterium
CTCCAATTCCCAATCCTGAACCCTGAACACTGAACTCTGGCAGTTCCACTGCCCCCCGAAACCTGACACCGACAAAGTTCGCGACAAGGCTCGCGACAAAGTCTCCATTCATCCATCAACCTTCATTCCCCATTCGTGTCCATTCGTGTGATTCGTGGGCAGAAGTTCTTCTTCGCGTCCATCAGCCTTCAACCTTATTCCTGACACCTGAACACTGGCCGCCTCTGGTGGCCTACCGGTACAACTCGAACGGATTCTCGCCTTCGTACATAACAGTCGACGGCAATGGGACGCCGATATCGTCAATCCCCAGCATCTTCACCGCTTCGAACAGAAGCCTGCCGACTTTCTTGAACCCGAACGCAGCATGATGCGGGAACTGCTTCCCGATAAGCACATGCCGATAGAACCGAGCGAAGCCGGGAATGGCAACCACCCCTATCCCGCCGAATGAACACGGATCAACATCAAGAATCGCACCGTCGGCAATGTAGCTGCGAAGCTGACAGTCAGACGTCGATTGCAGTCTGAACATCGTTATGGGACCCGGCTTCAACTGGCCCTCGAGCGTGCCGCGCGTAATATCCGCTTCCTTCCCGTCTTCCATCAGCCGGTTCATGATGACCTGGTATTTCATGCTGCAATTCTTCATGCAGTCCGAACATGTGTTGCCGCAATGGAAACCCATGAACAGGTCTTCAAGTGCCGCGCCCTTCAAGTCCGGCTGTTTCGGTAGAACATCGGACGGCACGGAGTTATTAATATCCAGCAATGTTGCGGGCACTGACGAGGCAAGCTGAACCATGTACTCGCTGAGTGCGCCGTACATATCCACCTCGCATGCCGCCGGGATGCCGCGGCCGGCAAGTCGGCTGTTCACGTAACATGGAACGAAGCCGAACGCGCTTTCGAATGCGGGCCAGCACTTGTTGGCAAACACGCCATATTGACTCGCACCAAGATTCTCTTCCATGAAATCGACCATCGCGACTTCGAACTGCGCCAGTTTCGGCAGCAGGTCCGGATATGCGCAACCGTCACCGAGTTCCTTCTTCATCTCGTTCACAACCCGGCTTATCTCCGATTTCTTCTCGCCCGCTTTGCGGTAGAGCTGAACCATATCCAGCTCGGAATTCTCCATCACCTCAATGCCCAGGTCGTAGAACGGCCGGATCGGCGCATTGCAGGCAAGGAAATCATGGGGCCTCGGACCGAATGCAAAGATCTTCAGGTTAGCAATTCCCAGGATGACACGTGCGATACTCTCGAAGTCGGCAATCTTCGAAACAAGTTCCCCGGGCAGGCCGACCGGCATCTGCGGTATGTAAGCCGGCATCGTGCGGAGTCCGAGATTGTATGAACAGTTGAGCATGCCACACAGGGCATCGCCACGTTCAGATGCCAGTACAGCCTTGTTCTCCTCCGCCGCTGCACAGACCATTACCGGACCACCGAAACGCTGCGCGAATATGGTCGTCGGCCCTTCAGGTCCGAAGTTGCCCAGATATATCACTGCCGCATTGCATCCCGCATCCATCAATTCCGCGCAGGCAAGAAGTGAATCTTTCTCGCTCTCGATGACAACGGAACACTTGTGGGCCGCGACCCCGGCCTTCCTGAGCTCGTCCATCAAAATGCCGAGCCGTTTCTTCGTCAGTGAAGCGGGGAAACAGTCCCGCGAAACGCCAACCACGCCCAGTGTCACTTTCGGAGTGTTAGTCAGTTCTGTCATTTTCGGTTCTCCCTTTTGTTCAGGTGTCAGGTTTCGGAAACCGGAGGTTCTCCGCTTATCCATATCCGTGTCCATCCGCGGTTCAACAAATCATTTCTCTGTGTCTCTGCGCGAGAATCTCTGCTTGTGCCTCTTTGTGGCTATCAAGATCGGCGTTCATCGGCGTCTATCGGCGGTTGCATTTCGGTTCACTCCCCCCACACTCCGACACTCCCATACTTCCACACACAATCAGTTCCCTGACGAAGTCCCTGAGCTTGTCGAACGGGCGATCTCTGCTCCCCTGCGCCTCCGCGGGAGGCATCTTCTCGCACTAACACACAATTACTGCTGCCCGTAGTATGCGCCCGGTCCATGCTTACGCGAACAATGTTTGTCGAGTATGTGCTGTGGAATCGGGCCAACCTTCGGATCGAGTTGCACGGTGGCAAATGCCATCTTCGCCACCTCTTCCAGAGCCACGGCGTTCTCGACCGCACCTGCGGGATCCCCACCCCACACGAACGGCCCATGATTTGCCGCGAGTACGCCGGGTGCATGTGAACGGTCCAACTTCGCAAAGCGCTCGACGATGACCCGACCGGTATTGATTTCATAGCCCGCATCGACTTCTTCTTTCGTCAAAGACCTCGTAATCGGCACTTCGCCGTAAAACAGGTCAGCATGCGTCGTGCCCAGGCACGGAATCGGACGGCATGCCTGCGCAAAAGCAGTAGCGTACGTGCTGTGTGCATGCACAATCCCACCGATGTCAGGCCAGGTCCTGTACAGCAGCAGATGCGTTGGTGTGTCTGACGACGGCTTATAATCACCCGCAACAACATTTCCCTCGAGATCGACAGCCACCATCTTCTCGGGAGTGAGCGAATCATACGGGACGCCGCTGGGCTTGATGACGACCAGCCCGCTGTCCCGGTCTATTCCGGAGACATTTCCCCAGGTAAGAACTACGAGCTCATGGCAGACAAGAGCACGATTGGCCTCACAGACCTGTTCTTTCAGTTGTTCGAGCATCTTACTTTCCTTAATACCCGCTTACGGATGGCTTTCTTGACCGGATAACCCCGCCTTGCGAGACAGGCACAATATCATCATGTTTTTCAATATCCAACCCCGCAGAGCGGGGCAAGTATCCAATTTATCCCGCCATGGCGGGACAAGGAATATCCAAGTTTCAAGGTTAACACATGAATCGTAATCGTCCTCGCCTGCACGACGAAGCCACGAAGGGCGAAGTCGGGTCCTCAAATAGGGTGTGAAACAGAAATCAAGACGTCACGAGCTACGGCCGGAAAGGAGAGTGCGGTTCCCTTGGTCATTGGATTTGGGTGTTGGATATTGGATATTCGTTTTCGTTCTTTCATAGAACTCTTGACACTACCATTCTTCCCCCAGAACCCGGCGGTCAGCCTTTTCGTGCACGGTCCCGGATGCCGATCAGCTTCTTCATTGCACCATTGAGTTTGCCCCTGAATCGCGGAGTTCCGAACGCATCATGCATATCCTTATACATAGCGTACAGCTCAGCATAGGCCCTGGCATGTGCCTTATTCGGCTTATAAACCTTCGATTTCACGCCTGCCATACGCTTCTGGGCCGATCCGGTGTCGTTATACACGCCGCCTGCAACGGCCCCGAATATGGCAGCGCCCAGTGCACAGGCCTGGGGTGACCGGCTGATCTTCATGGACCGATTGAAGACATCGGCATAAATCTGCATCAGAAGTGCGTTCTTTTCGGCGATTCCGCCGCAAGTAACCACTTCCTTTACCTTCACGCCATATTCCTCGAACCGGTTAATGATGGTAAGGGCGCCGAACGCGGTTGCCTCAATAAGGGCGCGATAGACCTCCGGTGCACTCGTATGCAGAGTCTGCCCGATGAGCAACCCGGTAAGGAGCGGATCGACCAGGATTGTCCTGTTGCCATTATTCCAGTCAAGCGCAAGCAGGCCGCTTTCGCCCGGCTTCAATTTTGCAGCAGCCCGCGACAGGTTCACGTGCGGATCGCCTTTCGAATACTGCGGCGGACACAGACTGTTCACAAACCAGTTGAATATATCGCCCACCGCCGACTGCCCCGCTTCAAGACCATACATGCCGGGCACAATCGAACCCGGGACGATTCCGCAGACCCCGGGAATATCCTTAAGCTTCCTGCCAAGCGACGAAACCATCATATCGCAGGTTGATGTCCCGATGATCTTTACCAGCGTGCCGGGCTTCACGCCTGACCCAACGGCGCCGTAGTGCGCGTCGAACGCGCCGACTGCCACCGGTATACCCGCAGGTAATCCCACTTTCCTTGCAACGGCCGGCACAAGACGGCCGGCAACCTGGTCGGAAGCCAACGCCTTTCGATACAGCCGGCTGCGCAGCTTCGCGAGGTCCGGCGAGAGCTTCTTCAGGAACGAGACTGACGGCAACCCGCCCCACTCTTCATTATACATCGCCTTGTGCCCCGCAGCACACACACCGCGCGCCATCTTCAGCGGATCAGTGTTACCGGTGATGTAGCCTGGCACGAAATCGCACGCTTCCACCCAGGAATAAGCGGCCTTGAAGACGTCCGGCGCCACATTCCGGCAATGCCAGACCTTCGACCAGAACCACTCCGAGGAATAAGTCATCCCACACTTCGCCAGGTACGGCACCCCGCTCTTCCGGGCAATCTCCGTGATCTTCGCCGCTTCCTCGTGGCCGGTATGATCTTTCCAGAGCCAGGCATGGGCGTTCAGGTTTCGCTTGAACTTTGCCGTCATCGCCAGCGGCACACCCTTGCGGTCGACCGGTATCGGCGTCGAGCCGGTGGTGTCTATGCCGATGCCGACAACCCGGTCGGGCCGGAACCCCTTCTCTTTCCCGGCGCGCTTGACCGCCGCCGCAACTGAAACAAGAAAACCGCTGATGTAGTCTGCAGGATTCTGCCTCGCGAGATTCGGATCTTTGGGATCCAGCAGAATGCCCGCCTTCCCACTGGGATAGTTGTATACATGCGTGCCGAGTTCCTTGCCGTTGTCGACATCAACAACAAGTGCACGCACACTGTTGGTGCCGTAGTCTACTCCGATCGAGAACCTTTTGCCTGACGTCTTGCTCATCTGTTATTGCCCTCCGTCTTTGCTACTCAGTGCCGTCCAAACCATGTGTGTGAGTGTGTGGGTATGTGAGTGGGTGAGTTCATTAGTCATCTCGTACACCTACTCATACACCTACTCGCACACGTAAATTTCTCAATCTTCATCCGTCATCCTTCCGCCTTAAGATTGGCGCGTATTAGTGCCTCATCCTGCCGTTACAGCGATGAAAAACAAGAAAATTTGTGATGTCGGCAGGATGAGGTAGTGAAAGTGAAGGTCTCATGTGCAGGTTGAAAGGAACTTTTCTTCATATGCACCTTCACCTTCGACTTGCGACTTTCGAC
>SPBP01000108.1 GCA_004525935.1 Lentisphaerales bacterium
ATCCTGACGGCCGACACACGGAGCATCGAAGCATTTGTCGCGACTAATCTTGCGTCGACATCATTCTTCACCGTCGAATCTCTATACGACCTCGTGAAGGTCGACGCAGCTGCAATCAAGGAACACCCTTCTGCCGGAGACGCAAATTGAAGCGATACGGATTCTCTGTGTCTGCCCGCAGAAACCGGTTACCAATCCGCACTCCCGGCAAGCTCTATCTTGCGCTGGAATTCGCCGCTATATTCATTGTGCTTCCTGTTCTCTTCTGGTGCCAGATCATCCCCCCATATAATGTCATTCCTGTTCTGGTCATAGTATCACTCACCTGCCTGCTGATCCTGCTCCGCAGCCCGGGCTTCGACCTGCGATTCCTCTGGAATGCGCGCGCGCTGCTTCCCCAACTCGGACGCATCGCAGTACTGTTCCTTATCGCGGGCCTGGCCATGACCACATGGTTCCTGCTCATTGACCGCGAATCATTCCTGCTCTTCCCACGCACGCGTCCAGATCTCTGGATGATTCTCATGGTCCTCTACCCGATCTTTTCGGCTTATCCCCAGGAACTTATCTACAGGGCGTTCCTGTTTCATCGATACGCCACGTTCTTAAGAACAGAAACTGTCAGAGTGTGGGCAAGTGCAGTTACGTTTGGATTCGTTCATATCCTGTTCCGGAACCTTCCGGCGCTCCTTCTCTCCCTGGCAGGCGGCTACATCTTCGCCCTCACCTACAAGCGCACGAAGTCAGTGGCAGCTTCCTGGTTCGAACACGTACTGTATGGATGTCTGATCTTCACAGTCGGTATGGGCAAATTCTTCTTTCACGGCACCATTCGAATTGCGTCCGAACTGGTGAACTGATGCAATATTTCAAACCCGATGGCAGCCTATTTGTCTGAAACGGAGACACTTGACAAGACCTGTTCAGAGCACCCATTCTGTAAGGATATCAACCACTGGCCGGGGCCCACGATTGAACTGACATGACTACGGCATTCTATTACAGCCCCGTCTTCCTCGAACATCTTGCCGGCCCCCACCACCCGGAGCGCCCGGAACGGCTCGTGTCAATTCTTGAGACACTTTCAAGCAGCCACATCCTGGAAGCCTGTCTGCAGAAGGAACCCGGGCCCGCAACGATTGAAGCCGTCGCAGCGGTACACGATCCGAACTACATTGCGCACATCGAGCGACAGTGCTCGCTCGGCAGACATTTCAATGAAGATCCTGACACCTTCGGCTCAAGTGGCACCTACCTGTCCGCGCTCACCGCGGCAGGGGCGGCAGTCGAGTCTACGGACCTGGTCATGAACAAACAGGTTATCAACGCATTTTGCGCTGTCCGCCCACCTGGCCACCACGCAGAGCACTCAGCAGCCATGGGTTTCTGCTTCTTCAACAATATTGCGATAGCTGCAAGACACATCATAGACCAGCACGGACTTGACAGAGTGGCAATCATCGACTGGGATGTTCATCACGGAAACGGCACCCAACACACATTCTATTCCAGCCCGTCGGTCCTCTACTGCAGCCTGCATCAGTATCCGCACTTTCCCGGTTCCGGCAGGAAGAGTGAAACCGGACAGGGCGCGGGTACTGGTTCTACACTAAACGTGCCGCTCGCCGCAGGCTGCGGAGATGCTGACTACCTCAACGCATTTCGGTCCCTGATTGTGCCTGCCATCGACCGATTCAAGCCACAGTTTATCCTCGTCTCGGCCGGTTTTGACGCACATGCAGATGACCCCCTCTCCGGCATGTTCGTCTCCACATCCGGTTTTGCTGAAATGACCAGGCTGACACTAGAGGCGGCGTACCGCCATTGCGACGGCCGCCTCGTCTCCTTCCTCGAGGGAGGTTATGACCTCGCCGCCCTTGCGTCGTCAGTCGCCGCTCACCTCAAACTCCTCACCGGATCCTTTTCTGTTTGAGTTTTCTCACGAGATCGGACATTTTTATCTGATGCACCTGCTTGGCATAGATATAGGAGGCACCAAGACAGCCGCCTGTGTGGGCACAAACGATGGCGAAGTGCTCGCATCACAGCGCATCAGTATGTCGGCCTCAGATTCCATCGAGGACTACTGCGGAAGACTAGAGGAAGCCTGCAGCCTGGCCCTCAGCGAGTCCGGAACAAACATTGAGTCCGTCCAGGCCATTGGCATCTCAGCGCCTGGTCCACTCGATCCCAGAACGGGCATCCTCATATCGCCACCGAACAATCCGGGATGGCATAACGTTCCCATCGTCACACTCGTCCAGAAACTATTCGACAAACCCGTGTATCTCGAGAATGACGCCAATGCCGCCGCACTGGCAGAATACTGGTTCGGCGATTACCACGGCACACAGAACATGGCTTACCTGACGTTCAGCACGGGGATGGGAGCCGGCATAATCGCAAATGGCCGCCTTATCCAGGGAGCAAACGCGATGGCCGGTGAAATCGGACATCATACTCTCGACCCCAATGGGCCGAAGTGCGCGTGCGGCAGGTTCGGCTGCATGGAGGCCTATGTCGGCGGTCGGACGGTTACAGAGCGAATCAGAGAAAGAGTCACCACAGCCAACATATCAACTTCCATGCTTGAACTCGCCGCCGGGGATCCGGCGAAAATAGACCACAGAATGTTCGCGCAGGCGACTCGTGATGGCGATGCGTTTGCAGTGGCAGCGTGGGATGAAATGATCGAGCATCTCGCTATGGGGGTGGGAAACTTGATCATGATCCTGAATCCAGAGCTCATCCTGCTAGGGACGATTGCCGTTCATGAAGGCGATCTGGTCATGAAGCCACTGATGGAAAAGATCCGGAAATACACGTGGTCGTGGTCGCTCGATGCCTGCAGGATAGCTCCCAGCACACTCGGGCCAAGGCTTGCAAACCTCGCCGCGCTTGCCGCAGCGCTTACGGGGTGCGTGCAGGAAGGGTCGTTCTGACCACCCTGGCTCCGTTTGGTCCGGCAGTCAGCCTGTAGCAAGGCTGTGAGGCAGGAACCAGGCAGGATACTCCGGCTCCTGCAAATACCGAAACGTCTCCTGCCTGCACACAGACCTCTCCCGATTCCGTAAAAAGCGCGTGGAACCCCGAGCCATCGCATTCAATTTCCACGGATCCGACAATATCAAGCAGCTCAACAATAAAGAACGGACAAGAGACAATCGCAGATATCGAACCCGCCTTGCCAAGTGACCCGATTCTCTGCGGAATGTGCTTCGCCATGCATCGGTCCGACCAGTTGATCACTTTCATTGCCTGCTCGATGTGCAGTGGTCTCGCAATACCATCGGCGCCAACCCTACCCCAATCGTAGACGCGGTAGGTTGTATTCGAGTTCTGCTGAACTTCCAGAAGCAGACAGCCCTTGTCGATAGCATGTATTCTACCGCCCGGAATGTAGACTGCGTCACCCGCCGAAACCGGCACTGAATTCAAGACCCCGGAAACCTTCCCCTCCCGAAGAGCCTGGGTGAACTCTGGTTCCCCCACCCCCTCGGCAAGACCGGCAAACACGTGGGCGTCAGGATCTGCTGCGAGGACATACCACATCTCAGTCTTTGGCTCACCGCCCACGGTGCCTGCATTCGCCCCGTTTGGATGGACCTGGACACTGAGACATTCTCTGGAGTCTAGCAGCTTGAAGAGCAAAGGGAAGTGGGAGCGGCCCCGACCAAGCAGATCGACGCCGGACTCGATCACCAGATCCTTGAGGCCCTTGCCGGCAAGATCGCCGTTTGCAACAACGCTCATTCCCTCCGGCCTGTTGGAAATCTCCCAGGACTCCGCGTAGATTCCTGGAGGCAAGTGTCGACCATACGTCCTGGAAATGCGATCGCCACCCCAGATATAGTGCTTGTAGACTGGCGTGAACAATAGTGGATACAGGTGTGCCTCTCCCGACATCAGATACCCCTACCTGGGAATGTAGAGCTTCTGGCCTTCACGAATTGCATCAGGATTGCGCAGGTTGTTCTCCCGCACTATTGCCTCTACAGTAGCCTTGTAGAGCACGGCTATGGCAGAAATCGTCTCCCCCTTCTGGACCACGTGCTCGTAGGCATACTCGCTTCCACCGGCTGGCCGCGATGTTGTGCCCCTCCCCCCGGACGGACCCACCAGACGTAAAAGCTTTTCTGAAAGCGCCCGGCTGATCTCTTCCCTGTCTTTCTGGCGAGCGCTCTCCAGTGCCCCTATCTGCTCCTCCATCCGCAGCATTCTTGCTGAGAGTGCCTCAACGCTGTTCCGGCTGCCCTCGCGTGTTTCGAACTGGTTCTTTTTCAATTCCGACTGCAACACTTCCAGCGCTTCAAGCCGACCGTTGATACCCATTGTCTCTTCCTGGAGATTGTCGATGTCAGACTTCAATCGCATCTGGTTAACAGCGCCTGCCTGTGGCGAACTGGTCGTGCATCCCGCCAGCATTGCCACAGCGAGAACGAAACAATACCTGAGAAGTTTCATGTCTTCTGCCCCTTTAGATCACTAGTTGAAAGAAATATGCCAACAACCCACTTATTCAACCGCTTATGAACCATTTCCGCAAGTCTCAATAGCATAGACTGTGTGAAGCATTGTGCCTGATCTCTCCCTGTTAAGATGCCAGGAGCTACATCCAGGGCCACGGCTGGCTACGGGCAGGGAGACATTCGGAAATGGCGCCGAGAATGTCCCGAGACCCGTCTGGAACTCATGACGTCCGAGCGACAACATGCTCCCATCTGGCACGCATGGTATTGCAAGTGCAACCGATCGGGGAGAAAAGAGGAACAGGCGGAGTCGGCTGAGAATCAGCTACATAGGCAGCAAAGGCAACCGCCAACTGACGCCATCGGTTTCGTTCGACGACGTCAGCCACAATGGAACGCTCTGCACGAACACACTCGATCCGCTGTTCTCAGATTCATCTCCTTCGCCACTCGTCGCGGAACGAAGCTTCGCATTCTGCAGCAGCACATCTTGAAGGCGCGTGTTCAGCAGGTCCAGTCTCAATTCCATCTTGTAGAGTGTCTGTTTCTGTTCGCGATCCGCTGCAGCAACATTCTGCTTCAACGATGCGTGAAGCTGACCGATCAGCTTGACCGCGTTGGTAAGATTCTGCCCGACTATCGCAACGCTACGTTGGGCGGAATCGAGCCTCCGGCTGCCCGCCCTCACCTCGCTCTGGATCTGAGCCGTCTGAATCTCAACACTGCGTTTCACGTCCTCAACTTTCTGTTCCGCCGCCATTATGCTGGTGCGGTCCATGGCTATATCGTTCCTCAGCTGATCAAAGAATATCTTGCCGACAAATCCGCCGGCCGCGAGGACTGCCACAAGAAGAGCTATGTAGAAAACGGTGAGAACGACAACTGTTCGTCTCACCCTGTGTCGCTCTATGTCAATGAACTTCCTGAGGGCCGCAAGAACAGGAAGGTTTTCATCACCGGACTTTACGCGTTCGAGATCGATATCCGGGGCAGCTGTTATAGACCGATCACCGCGTCTCTCAGGATGCACCTCACCCTCGCCAACAGGTCGCCGGTGTATGATCTTTGGGGGTACGTTCACGATCGACAGTGCTTCTTTCCACCTATTTCAGATGAATCCATGGCCTTCCCTTGAACAGGCCCTTGCGTCGATCCGCCTGGGTGGGAAGCGAGGGTCCGCGCGGCGAGTCTTCAGAAGAGAGTCCTCCATAGTCAGAGTCCATGCCGGGATCGGCAGCACCATCATCGAATGACGCGGCCGGCTCCGGAATCTCTATTGATTCCACCTCGCGAGCAGGAGGCTCCGACTTAACGTCCTCGCGCCTCTGCCATTCTTTGAGTTCAGCCTGAGCCTCGGCCTCCAGATTCTTCAACACCGCGGCAGAATTCGACTGAAATGCGAGCGACTCAGGCTCATCTATCTCTCTGGCTGAGCCTTTCTTCCCTTTGCTCTTGAGCGTCTTCCGCTGCTGTGCGATCTCTTTGCCCGCCTGCTCAAGTCGTCCGGCCGCGGCCCGCCAGTCCTTCTGCAACTGCTCTATCCGGCGAAGCAACACCTGCTCCTTTTGACGGGACCTGCCAAGCTCATCTTCTTGAAGCCTTCTCTGGTGAGCAAACGCCTGCTCCTTCTGACGCAAAGTGCCGACCGTATCCTGATAGAGCTTGCGCTGCTGCATCAACTCGACTTCCTTCTGCCTGCGGAGTTCCCGCTCCTCATCATAGAACTTCTTCTGCTGCTGCAGCCTGACATCGACCGCCTTTCCATCCTGCTCGAGCTGCTCGATCTGCTGCTGCAAATCCTCCATCTTGAGCCTGGCACGCTCCCTTTCATCTTCCAGAACTATTCGCTGCTGCTCGAACTGCTGCATCCTGTTCTCCATGTCGCCGAGGAGTCTCTGGTATTCCTCCCTGGACTGAGCAAGGTTGTTCTGCAGTTCGCTCTGTATCATCTCATATTCACGTTGAGAATCAGCGGTAGCGGCCCGAACATGCTCAAGCTCCTGCGTTGCTACCTGCAACCTGGCCAGATCCTGGTCGTGAACCGCCTGCATTTCGTCTATGCGCTGAATGAGACGCTGTATCTCGCCCTGGTTCCGCTCCTCGGATTCTTCTGTCACTGCTTTTTGCTGTGCCAGGAGCTCCTCCAGCTGGGCTATTCGTTCCTGCTCATCCTCGATAAGCTTCGCACTTCTATGCAGCTCCTCTTCAAGGTGCTCCACCCGTAGCGCCGCCTCGCCCTGAGCCCTTTTCTGTTCCTGCTCAGCCGTACGCCTATGTCCCTCTGCCTCCTCGATCTTCTCAGTAAGAACCTGGACCCGTTGTGCCAGCGCATCTTCCTTCTTCTTACCCATGTTCTGCACATCACTATGAAGGGCCCGCTCCTTTTTGGCCTGATCGTCAAGCAGCTGAATCTTGTCTACCGCCGATTTCAGCCGCTCTTCAGCCTGGGTCAACTTCTTATCCGATTCCATCTTCTCTTCCTGAGCCCTTTGCTCAAGCTGCTTCAATCGCTCTCCAAGCGACGAGATTTCATTCCTGGCGGCCTCAAGCGCCTCAACAGTGTTCCTGTGCTCTTTCGACAGGGCCTCCCGTTCTTCTCGGACCTGTGCCAATTCCGCAGAAAACTCGGTTTCCTGCTGCTTCATATCCCAGTCGAGCTGCTCTGCTTGCTCACGACTCACGCCATACTCACTCTGAATAGCATTCAGCTTCTCAGCAAGATCGGCCTCGCGTCGCCGAGTATCCTCAAGTTCTGACTCATATTGAGTGCTCTTGCTGTCCAGTTCCTCAACCTTCTGCCTGGCCTCGATCTCCGCGTCGTTCGCAATCTTTATCTGCTCTTCAAGTTGAAGCTCACTCGCACCCAGCCGTTCATTAAGGCCATGGCACTGCTCCTTCATCTTCTCAATACGGGCGATCCATTCCTGCTCGCTGCTCTTGGAACGGCCCTTCAACTCGGTAAGCAGAGCCTTGTCTTTCTCCATTTCACTACGTAGAGATTTGTCCTCGCGCCGCAACCGTTCGTTCTCTTCTTTGAGCCGACTCGCTTCAAGCTCCAGATCCTGCCTGGACCGGTCGCCCTCAGACTTGGTCTTGTCATATAGCGACTTGTGACTGGCAATCTCGGCCTCAAGCGCTTCGAGTTTTGCCGAGGCATCTTTCTGCTTGCGATACTCTTCCATCCGGCTCTTGAATTCATCCTTCAACATATCTTTCAGAGCAAAAACGCGTTGCCGGTTGATTGTCGAGCGGCGATTGAACTCCGACTCGAACGACTCGATGAGTTCGCGCTCTCCTGCTGCAACTTCTTCGCGAGCAGCAATCTCCTCCGCAAAAATCCCCTTGAGCGCGTCTGCCTCCAGCTTGTGCGCCTCGTCCCGTCGATCCAGCTCACGCTGCAAACTCTCGGTACGGCCTTCACGTTTCTGAAGCTCCGCTCTCTGCCGCTCAATCTCCGAGGCACGTTCCGCGGATTCCTCCTCCGTCCGGGCAGACTCAGAGCGCAATGCCTCCAGTTCACTGGACATCTGC
>SPBP01000234.1 GCA_004525935.1 Lentisphaerales bacterium
ACATATGTCGGGCGGAACGGCGACTTCGTCGTCGGCCGATTGTTGAATCCCTCTGTCTGCTTCTCATTCATGCCGGACAGATTTCCCATTCTCCTGCGTAACGCAGATCTGCCAGTATCCTACCGTTTAGAGGGCGACTTGTCGAGCAGGTGGGATACCGGGCTCTCCTCGTCGGTAGAGGAGGGATAAAGATTTCCACCCGTGAATACTGAGCCGCTCGTTCCAGGGTCTATCAGGAAGACCCATGAAGTTGGTCGCAGTTGCTGCGTCAAGGGCTTCTGAGGTAGATTCATAAGAACATGAATAATATGTCTTGCTTGGAAGCGCGGAATTCATTACAGTATGAAGCGCTTTGAACACTGCTTCATCCCATCGTTGTCCGGAAGCCGTCGGCGAGAACGTTCGCCGGTTGCGGCGTATACGGCACATGACCCAGGTCGAGCTCGCGCGGCAGCTCGGTATGCGGCCCGGTCCGGTCAACTGCATTGAGAAGGGCAGGAATCTGCCGTCGGCCAAAGTCCTTTGCCGACTGTCGGATGTGCTCGAAGTTTCTCTCGATGCATTGTTCGCCGATTCGAGTGTCGCCGTCCAGGCCACGAAACCCGGCGCCGCGTATGTCGCCGAAGAGCGGGCGGACTATGGCGCGCCTCAGGCCGTTCTCGCGCGGGCGCCAGACGAGATTGCCGCTTTGCCGAAGACCGATCTTGCAACCGTGAATAGGGTGGTTGCCGATTTCCTTGCGCTTGAGGACTTGTGTGGCGCTCAGAAGCGGGCCGCGCTGCCGCTGAACATTTCGTTTGAGCCGACCATGGACGGAATTGAAGAACTGGCCGCTGAAGTCCGGCGGTTTCTCGGCGTCAGTGATGCCGTGATCTTCGACTACCTTGAACTGCTTGAAAATGCCGGGCTTCGCATTGTGTTCTGTGATCTTTCCGAAAGCGCTGAGAGTATAGGTTGTCATGACGAACCAAACGGCAATGCAGTCATTGTCGTCTCCAGGGGAATGAACACTGAACGTCAGTTATTTCGCCTGATCTACGAACTCGGCCGCATCTATTGCTTCACGCAAATGAAGCACATCGAACTTGGCGAAGCAACTCGCTGCGGCAGGAATATCGCCGGCAAGAAATTGACGCCCCATCGCATGGCGCGCGTGTTTGCCGGCTTCTTTCTTCAGCCCGCGGCGGCGGTGCGGGCGACGGTTCGTCAGTTAAAAGTGGGGCGTTCCGACTGGACCTACGCTCTCTTGTTGCGTCTCAAGCATCGGTTCGGGGTTTCCGCGGAGACGTTTCTTTATCGGCTCAAGGAATTGCGGCTGATTGATGGAAAGCTTGCGAAATCGCTTCAGGCCGAACTCTATGCCGAGTACAGGAAGACGGAATTCGCGGAGCCCAACAGTACGCGGCGGCTTCTCACGCCCAACGGGCGATTGGGCGACTTGCTGTTGCTTGCGGAGGAGCGAGCGGGAGATGACATAGAAGTCGGGTCGATCCGGAAGCGATTGAAGAAAGCGGGAGTGGGAGAGGGCTTGTGAGCGTGTCGCAAATGAACTACACCGCCTTGCTGGAAGCCATCGATCAGGCGCACTTACAGACACAGGCCGGAGCCGCCGGAGCTGTGAACAGGCACTTGATAATACGCAACTGGATAATAGGTGCCTACTTGATCAAGTATGAGCAAAACGGAAAGGATAGGGCGAAATACGGCGCTGGGCTGTTGAAGAAACTATCCGCTGATTTGCGGGAGCGGGGCGTGAATGGTTGCAGCCGGCAGATGTTGGAACGAATGAGGCTTTTCTATCTGTTTTATCCGCAATTGCGCACAGCAATTTGCTCACCAGCGGTGAGCATTTCGCGTAACCTGTTCAATGTCAAAGGATTAGTAAAAAGCTCACCGCCGGTTGGCATTTCTCACCCGAAGGACAAGAAGCAACCTATTCCGCTCCCACCCAACACGTTGTTTCGGCTTTCGTGGACGCATCTGGTTGACCTGCTGGCCATTGACGACCCGTGGAAACGCGCCTTTTATGAGAACGAATGTTTGAAGGGCAACTGGTCCAAGCGTCAGATCCAACGGCAAATAGGTTCGCTCTTATATGAGCGTACAGGGCTTTCGACCGACAAGCGGGCGGTGATCGAAGGCGGGCGTGAACAGGCCGCTGAGATGCCGCAAACCATGGCTGAGATCATCCGTGATCCCTATGTCCTGGAGTTTACAGGTTTGGCTGAACTCCCGCGGTATCATGAATCCACGCTGGAAGCCGCTCTGCTCAATCATCTGCAATCATTCCTGCTTGAGCTTGGCAGCGGTTTTTGTTTTGAGGCCCGGCAGAAGCGCGTTACAGTTGGTGAGGAGCACGACTATCTCGATCTTGTGTTCTATCACCGCGTACTTCGGTGCCACCTGTTGATTGATCTGAAGGTCCGGAAATTTCGGCATGCCGATGCCGGGCAGATGAATTTCTACCTCAATTATTGGAAAGATCAGATGATAGGCGAGGGCGACAATCCGCCGGTGGGTTTGCTTCTCTGTGCAGACAAAGATCAGACCAAGGTGGAGTACTCCACGGGCGGCATGGATAGCCATCTTTTCGTATCGCGATATCTCGTGGCGCTGCCCAAGCCCGAGCAACTTCAGGAACTGATAGAAAATGACCGGGCCCAGTGGGAACAACAGCAGACAGTGTTGAAAGGAAAGAAGAGCTGATGTCGCACGAGCCGCGTCAATACTACGCTCACAGCCATCCGGACTTTCCGAATGATCCGGGCAAATGGCAGAAGCTCGAAGATCATCTCCGCGCCACCGCGGAGCTGGCGCGGCAATTTGCCGAACCGTTCAGATCTGGGGATTGGGCCGAAAATGCCGGTTGGTTGCATGACCTGGGGAAAGCTACCAACGCGTTCCAAGGCTATTTGGCGCGGAGTAATGGATTGGACGATTCTGAATATGACGCGGACGGCAGTCAGTCAAATCATGCCAGTGCCGGCGCGGCATTGGCCGAAGAGAAACTTGGAGTTTGTGTTGGTCGCATTCTGGCCTACCTGTCCGCCGGGCACCATGCCGGTCTCCCTGATTGGTACACAGCCGATACAGGCAATGCCGCGCTTCCCATCCGATTGGCGGAGGGCCGGAAGAACTTGGCTTATATCAGAAGTTTCGCCGATAGAATGATGAGTGAACTTCACCCTGCAAAACGGCCTCCGGACTTGGTCACAAAACCGGAGTATTTCCATTTGTGGGTGCGGATGCTGTTCTCCTGCCTGGTGGATGCCGATTATCTCGACACCGAGCAATTCATGGAACCGGAGAAGGCGGCGGGACGCGGAGTATACCCAGAACTCGCAAAACTGGCGCAGAGATTCTTTCCGGCTTTGGATGAATTGGAGCGAAACGCGCGGAAGACATCGGTGAATGTCATCCGTGCCGAAATCCGGCAGGCCTGCGAGTGGGCGGCGGAACTGCCGCGAGGATTGTTTTCCTTGACGGTTCCCACTGGTGGCGGCAAGACGCTTTCAGCCATGGCGTTTGCGCTCCGCCACGCGCTGAAACATGGTCACCAGCGTGTTATCTATGTCATTCCCTACACGAGCATAATCGAACAGACTGCGCAGACTCTCGCGAAGTATTTTGGCGGCGAAAATGTGGTGGAGCATCACAGCAATCTGGCTCCCCAACGCGAATCGCCCCGTGCCCAATTGGCGTCGGAGAACTGGGACGCGCCGATCATTGTTACGACCAATGTCCAATTCTTCGAGTCTTTGTATGCCGCGAAATCCGGTCGTTGCCGAAAGTTGCACAATATCGTCAACAGCGTGGTGATTCTCGACGAAGCACAGCTTCTCCCGCCAACACTTCTTGCACCATGCGTGGAGAGCATGAATCAGCTTGCGCGGAATTTCGGAGTATCCTTGCTTCTGGCCACGGCAACACAACCATCCCTGTCCTTTTTGCCTGAGCCATGTCTGAGTCTCATGAGGACAAAGGAAATCATTCCACAGGGAATGAACCTCTATGAACGGCTTAAGCGAGTTGAATCTGTGTTTCCGCCAGATCTGTCTGCCAAAAGGGAGTGGTCGGAGATTGCGGCACTTCTACAACAGCACGAACGAGTGTTGTGTGTGGTGAACACTCGCCGGGATTGTCACGACCTGTTCAAACTCATGCCAGAGGGAACCATTCACCTTTCCGCGCTGATGTGTGGCGAGCATCGGTCGCACGTCATAACGGAAATCAAACAACGGCTCGAAGATGAATTGCCGATTCGAGTGATCAGCACACAACTGGTCGAGGCGGGCGTGGATATTGACTTTCCCGTGGTCTATCGCGCGCTGGCCGGACTGGATTCCATCGCCCAAGCCGCCGGGCGATGCAATCGGGAAGGCAGCCTGAACGCCAGCGGACAAGTAGGGGAAGTTAATGTCTTTGTGCCGCCGAAGCCTGCGCCTCGCGGCTTGTTATTAAAGGGCGAAAATAAGACTCGTGAACTCTGCGCTTTGCCGGGATTCGACCCGCACCGTCCTGACACCTACTCCCGCTATTTCAGTTTGTTCTATGCCGCCGTCAACGACACTGGAGCGGACTGGCTGAAAGATAGACTGGTGAAAGACGTGAATCCGGGCTTATTCTTTCAGTTTCGCACCGCCGGGCAGGAGTTCAAGATCAT
>SPBP01000427.1 GCA_004525935.1 Lentisphaerales bacterium
ATATTGGGTGTTTCGTCATTCGGATTTCTTTGGGTATTTGGGTATTGGGGTATTTCGTCATTGAATGGCACGTATCACAGACACGATTCATGCAAAACAGGTCTTATCTAAGTGCCATTCGCAGCTAGACGGCAAGTCGTTATGGTGCCGCAGGTGCAACGATCTTGTAGAAGTAAGCGCCGGGTGACAGTGCGTCTTTCTCACCGTCGGTCCACAGATTGACGCCCGAAGGGCTTCGAACGACATTGGTCACAATCGTCCAAGCACCTCCATCCATCATGCTTGTACCGCGGTAGACACGGTAGTTGATATTCTCTTCGTTCGTGCGACCGAGCCATGTAATCGACCAGTCGCTGCCAACAGTAGTAATTCTAAAGACAGAGGCCGGATCGGTCGGTATAGTGCCAGCTTGATATTCCTGCCAGGCGAACATGCCGTCACCGTCGGTGTCGCTCCAGTCTGCAACATCCGGGTCAACCGCGGGGTAGTAAGCGGCAAGCCAGGGAATAGGAGTGCCGTTTGTGGTGGTCGTTGCCGCGCCGGTCGGGGGTTCGACATCGGATATGACCATGTCGTCCAGTCTGGCAATGCCGTCAATAATGAGGCCGGAGAAGAAGCCGTTTGTGGTCCCAAAACTGTATGATGCCGAATTAGCGGTGAGGAACCACGGGCAGCCGTCGATGATATCGTTATCAGCGGGCTGGCCGTAGCCGTAGTTCGGGTCGCTGAACGGGGAGCCACCGTTAACCTGTACGCTGAAATACGCATCGAAATAGCTCGGAGATTCGCGATATGCCATGGTGAATGTCAGGCGGTTCCACTGGCCGGTCTGCACGGTGTCGACGTCGTTGGTTGCCCAGCGAAAGACGTACTCCACGCCAGTAAAAACGCTGTGGAGGAAGACCAGATGGCTGTTCGTATTAACATATGCCACGATTTGGCAGCCGTCCGGCAGGTTCTGCGGATGATCCATTCCTTCCGAGAATACGAGCATATCGATGTAGACGTAATTCTGCGTATTTGCAGAGAAGACGTTCGAGATGGTTCCGGATAGGTTCAGCACCTTTGTATGAGGAGTGGCCTGTGGCAGGTAGGGACTTATCAGGCCATGGTCCGTTTCGTTGGAAATTGACGCGAATGTATAACTGTTGTCGGAATGCCAGCCTGGCGCATTCGTGATGAGATATCCCTCTGCATAAGATTCGAAGGTGTTGGTATAGGGAACGGTATTCTCGCCGACTGCCTGACTTATGCATGGCATCAAAGCCAGAGCAGCGAGTACGTTGACCACAAGAAAACGATAACGCATCGTCATTAGAGAAGCCCCTTCAATCTGTGTGGCTATAGAGTCAACTAAACCGTGCCTTATGATTATAGCTTAGGGCTGATGTGCCATGTTTGTCAATGGAAATACATCATTCGGCAGTGACTGGGGCGATCCGGCGACGCAGTTCGAGACTGCAAGTGCACCCACAGTAAACAACGCCGCAGCCGACAATATCGGCGCGGCCGGCGCCCGGCTGAACGGCGCGCTCACGCAGGGCGGCAGCGCTACTGCTACGGTCTACTGGGGACCCACAGACGGAGGGACCACACCCGGCAGCTGGTCCAACAGCGTTTCGCTCGGCACCGTCAGCGAGGGAGCGCTCTGGACGGATATCAGCGGGCTGAACGAAACAACGACACGCGCGCGCCAGCGGCCAGCGCAACACTTGTGAGATGAAAATGGTCACGCGGTAAGTTACGTTCTTCGTGTGGTATAACACATGGAGGACGCAATGGCTTACAGTCGCGTGACCGATGTAGAGCGTAGATTGCTTCGGATGTGGCGTCAAGCTGGGTACGGGCAGAGAGAGATTGCCTGGCGCTTGAACCGTTCGCCGAGCTCGATCTGCTCGGCGGAAGCGGCGCCGGCGTTGTCCACGGGACGATGGACGGCGGCGGGGGAAGATCCCGAACCAGCGGATGATCGACACGCGGCCGCCTGAGGTCGAGACGCGAGCTACCGTTGGGCATTGGGAAGGCGACCTGATCAACGGGGCGAACAAGACAGGCAATCTGGTGACGCTGGTGGAGCGCAAAACGCGATTCATGCTGGTTGATCGCACAGATACCAAGGAGGCCGAGGAGGTCACACTGAGTATCTGCGGGCTGTTTGCCGAAATGCCGTCCGAGTCTCGTTTGAGTCTGACGCTCGATAACGGCAAGGAATTCGCCCGGCACGAGCAGATGGCGACGAAGACCGCCATGGATGTGTTCTTTGCCAAGCCCTACCATTCCTGGGAGCGCGGCACCAACGAGAACACCAATGGTCTGATCCGTAGGCTGCACCCCAAGAGGTCGTCCTTTCGCAGAATCGGAAAGGCGGCACTCAAGCGCATCGACAGGTTTCTGAACGACCGACCTCGAAAATGTCTGGGGTGGATGACGCCGAGGGAGAAGATGACCGCC
>SPBP01000110.1 GCA_004525935.1 Lentisphaerales bacterium
CACGTACAGAATGCAACACAAACCTCGGCATCAGATTTTCTTGTCTTTCTTCGCAGAGGCGTCAGATTAAGACACTAAGCCCTCCGGTTTCCGGGAAGGGTTTCATGCAAATCGTCCTCGTCCTCGTCCTCGTCCTCGAATAAGGTACTGACAGAAGTCTTGTTGAAAAGGAGCTTGTGGTATCGGGAACCCGACACCCAACACCTGACACATGAACAGAGATTCTCATTCAGGAACTGTCGCCCGCGGAATTATGCTCCTTGTCGCCGCTGGACTGCTTGTGTTCTGGCTGGCAACCAATATCCGCGACCTGACTTCAGACCAGGAGAGCACGATCCGGCTCGTTCTCGGTGTGTTCTTCTTTCTTGTAGTTCTCTTCCGTCCCCCGGAGCACGACGTTCAAACCACCGAGTCGCACGGCAAGCCAGACCGCACGCGCTCATTCTTCGCGAGCCCATGGCTTATTCCCGGAGCCGCCGTAGCCGGCATGCTCCTCGTGCCTGCAGGACTGATCTTCGAGGTGCGCCAGTTTTCCTGGGTCGGGTTGATGCTGATCCTCTTCTCCTGCCTGCGCTGGTCTTTCCCGCCAAGGTACTCTCGAAATGTTGCACTCTCCCTGTTTGTGCTCTACTGGGTCCATCCCCTGCCCGGTCAGATCACAACATCCGCGCAACTTGCGCTTCAGCGACTTGCCGTCTACGGCTCCGAATGGTTTCTACACATCCTGAACGTCCGGGTCTGGGCCGACGGTGTCATCCTGCGAACCGGCACGGCCTCGTATCTTGTTCCTGAAGCCTGCAGCGGAATGACAACCGCCGTAACAGTGCTGCTCAGCGCACTTGGCGCTGCAATCTTCTTCAGGGCATCTATCAGGGGGACGATCTTCCTGCTTATCGCTGCCGGGGCCCAGGTGCTTGTCCTCAATATACTGAGAATATCCGCCATGGTGCACCTTGCCCCACGTTACCCGCCCGAGTGGAGCAATAATATCCTCCACGATACACTTGGAGTGTTCCTTCTGCTTGCCGTTGCTATCACACAGGTGGAAGCAATGCTTGCCGGTGACGCTGCCGCAAAAAGCCGCCGTGCACGGAAATCCGGTGAACCGGGTGACATTGGTCGCAACGACGTGACCAGTGTCCTTCCCCCCTTCTGGCAGGCGCTGATGAAATGGAAGTGGGTGATGCTGGCGGCCATCGTGATCGGACTGGGATTCGCCGGCGCCATTTACAAGAGACGTCCCTATCACCGGTCCCAGATGATCCGGGGCCTCCTGAACGACCTGATACTGTCCGACACAGAACTGGCCCAGCGCGCGGCCGTAGCTGCGCTCGAACTGACTCCGGCCAACGCCGAGATCCGGTCTCAATTGGCGCGCATTCTACTGCTTCGCCAGAAGCCCGAAGAAGCACTTGCAGAGCTTGACCGGATTCCAGTGGGCAACCGGACCACGTACCAGACCGTTCTTCGCGCATGGTCGTTCATGTCGCAGGGAGAGACAGAGGACGCGATCTCGCTTGTTGCCGGATTGCCGGAGGACTCGCGCAACCTGCCCGACGTTTCCATGATCCTCGCCGAGTTCTCGGCAACCCGTGACGACGTCAGAACGGTTGTCAGGCATATTCTTCGCTCCGCTGACTCCCGGCTTCTGCTCGAACGTGTCCGCAGACTCTTCCCTTACCTTGCTTCCCGTGAACAATGGCATGTCATAGCCGAATGCGATCGGCCCGTGCCCTACGGAAATCCTGACCATGCCCTTGCCGCCGTTACTGCCTACCTCAGGCTAGGCGACACACCGCGTGCGGGACGCGCATTGAGGCTTGCTTTTGAGAAGTGGCCGGATGAACCGCGACTGTTGAACCATCTTCTTGCCATGGCAGTCCTGAGACCCGGCAGCGCCTGGGAAGAGATGTTTGCCACCAGCCTCAGAAAGCATATCGGTTCACTCGGCGAAGACCAGCCGGCCGTATACATCCAGTATTGCTTCAGGATCAGGCGGCCGGATCTCGCGTGGCTCGCGTGGCAAAGACTCGAATCACTGGACCCGAGTCATCCGGCCCTATATCTGGCTGCGGCCCAGCATGGTAGCGACTGGCTTTCTTTCCGCCGGCACTACCTGCAGCTTCCCGCGTTAACCCGTGGCGAAACAGTCAGCCTGGCGCCATTCTACGCACAGACCAGGAACCTGTGGCCGCTCAGTGAGCTGTGGCAGCGGGTGCCGCTCATCACCGACTTTGCCGCCGGCCCCGTCGCCGCAGCGCGGACGAGCTATCTTGACCAATGTCTCGCCGAACTCGCACGCCGCGAAAGCGAGGGCGGCCTTGAGGAGCCCACGTATGCCCTCTACCCCACCGCGCTGAAACTTGCCGGCAGGTATGAGGAGGCGCACGCGAAGCTTGATGCCCTGATCGCGCGTTTCCCGCAAAAGAGCAAGGAGTTCAGCTTCGAACACATATTACTTTATGCTCTCGAACGAAAGTGGGACCACGCGTATGAGGCCGCCTATCGATACTCGTCGGAAGAACACGATCAGGATCTTGCGGCTCTGATCGTAATGATTGACGCGCTCATGCACCTTGATCATGGGATGCATGCCCTGGCGATTGCCCGGTCTGCGCGCAAGACATTCCCGGAATCTCCACAGTTGAGTACGACTATCGCCGTGATACTGCAGGCTTATGGATTCAAAGATGAAGCGCTCTTCTTGCTTGAGACCATTCCGGGATCCAGGTCCAATCCATCCGTTGCCGAGTTGTTATTCGATACGCAGCGATTTGCCGAAGCCCGCACACTTGCAGCTGCTGTTGATAGTATTGATTTGTTCGACCTCCACTCCGACTACGTCCAGGGCCTCCTTCAGCCGCCTGCCGAGCTCGCTCTTATGCCACAGTGGCCGCCTGCCATGTCGGACGAAGAGATCCAGACCGCCCGCGAACCTTACGAAGCCGTGTCGGCGTCGGCAACCAGCCCGTTCCTCGCCGGCGCTGCCGGACTCTCCGCGAACTGGTGCCGGAACCGTGGCCGCTCCGGGAGCTCCGACACCGCTGCATGGGTTGCCGTCGGCCGCGATCCCATCGAGAAAGCCGCCGCGCTCTATGAACTGGCCATGCTGCTCGCACGAGAGGGCCGTTTCAAACAAGCCGATGCCGCCTGCTCCGAAGCGCTTGGCTTCATTCCCGCCAACGAACTGTTGTGGAAGATGCGTATCACGCTCTCACGCGGCAGACCTGACGTTGTCAGCGAAGCCGTCCTGAACTGCCCCAATGATTCCGAGATATGGCTTGCATCAATCGCCGTGCGAACCATCGAAGAACGGACAGAGAACTGGGCGGTGGCAGAAGCGCAACGGATTGTGGCCGAAGATCTTATGCCTATAGGAACACTCGTAAGAGCCGGGGACTTCCTGTGGCGTGCCGGCGAGATCGAGGCTGCTGCCGTGCTTGCAGATCATGCGGTCCGGCATGCTCGCGGCATGCTCCCGGCATATGTGCTCGGACTCCGGTGTGCACTTGCGACTGACGATTTCGAATGGGCGCTGTCCTGCGCAATGGAAGGCAGCCAGCATGCACTCGATGCCAGCCCGTTCCATAATGCAATTGTGGCAATCAAGGATCTCATGGACGTTCACGCCCTCGAACAACTCCATGCTCGTGCCATGCGTAATCCGGAGACGGCAGAACGACTCGGAACCGCGTATTTCAAGCGAGGCGACCTCAGGGGCGTAATTGACGTAATTTCCCCTCTCATTTCTGAAGGACAGGTCTGGCTTCAATCCGGCGCGTTTCTCGTCGGCGCCGAGGCCGAACGTCTCCAGGGCCAGGGCCAGCGCGCACTGACCGTCCTGGAAAGGGCCTACGTCGACCATCCATACAACATCAACGTCGTCAACAACCTGGCGTATGAACTTGCACAAACCGCCTCAACACTGCCTAGAGCGATGGAACTCCTGCCCACGCTCATCAAGGCGGAAGACAAACCCTACTACATTCTCGACACGATATCCGTCATCTACCTGAAAGCCGGGAACCTGAATGCTGCCCGGAAATACTCGGATGCCGCGCTTTCACTGATACGAACTGGCGATTACGCGTCATCTGAAGTCCAACTCAATTCAGCGGAGATCGACTTCCAGCTGAAGCGATATGATGCCGCTCTCCGAGAGATCAAGGCCGTCCTCGCCGATCCTCGCAGGTCAGCTGCCGTCGACCAGCGCGCGCTGGTCCTTCAGAAGGCAATCGGAACTGCGCATCATGAAGGGGAAGAAGAATAGGTTCAAATGAAAGAAGAGAATCATCTCGCGAAGCCGCAAAGATCGCGAAGGAGAAATTGAAATTGACATGAGCGGGAATTGACTCGTCGGGATAGTACTTCACAACAATGTCGAACACTTTATCCGCTGATTTCAACCCCAGGTGATTTACCAGAAATATGACGTTATCCTTGTCGCAGCTGTCATATCTCGCGGAAATGCACTTCATGGCAAGCATGTATTCAGCCGTTGCTGCCCAGATCCGCAAGTGGGAATAGCTCGCCACATCCTGCTTCGGCGGGTCAACTGCGAAGAACCCTTTGGCGGCATCATTGAGCCAGTTCTCCGGGACATCAAGCTTCCGAGCCACCGCCGCAATACCCTCGCGCATCTCGGACGCAGGTGCGAATACACCGTCGACATCCTTCGTTGCAGCCCGCGCATGAAACACAATGCACATTACGGCCCCGCCACAAATTTCTGCTTCTCCGACGACGTTCCTGCTGCTGAGTTCGTCGTTCAGCGCAATAAAGAGTTCTTCGATTCTCTTCTGTGTCAGCATTGCCTTACTCCTTAACACGGTTTCACAAATACGCTGAGGTATTCCCCGGCTCCGCGGGACGCGTCGCCCTACCATTTCCGCAAGGGGTTGTGTTAGGTAGGGCGAGGCGTCTCTGCCGAGCCGAGGAATAATACATCTTAGTGCCTCATCCCGCCGTTACGGCGGGATGAGGCACTAATGGCCGCAGGAGTATCTGCGAACGGCCGTTGTGCAACTTAAAGGACAATGGTCGTGCCTCGGGTCATGAGATACGTCGGTGGTGGGGTGTATCTTCAGCTTGATACACGAGGGTGGAGTGTATCGTTTTCTGGAACAAATTTTGAACTGCAAGACGCAAAGAAACAGATATAAAGGGCGGTCTGACCCCGAAAGGGCTTCACCATTCCGGGCTTTTGAGGTTCCTGCAAAACTACACGGGGAGCCGCTCGCGGAGCGTCCACTTATCGCTTTACATTACAGTACTATACGTTACTGTAATACCCGTTACGGTAATGGAGGGGTGCTATGAAGTTCTATGATCGAGAACGGGAACTGGCTGAACTGGAGAAGCTGGAGAAGCAGACAAGCGGCTCGGCACGAATGACCGTTCTGACCGGAAGGCGGCGGGTTGGCAAGACCTCGCTTGCACTGGAGTTCGCCCGGTCCCGCAAGCATCTCTACTTGTTCGTCTCCAAGAAGTCGGAATCTCTTCTCTGCTCGGAGTATCTGGAGGATATTCAGAGGCAATTCGAGGTGCCGGTGGTCGGCGAGATCAAGACGTTCCGGGATATCTTCCGTCTCCTGCTGGAGCTTTCGAGGAAGGCTCCGTTCACCCTGATCGTGGACGAGTTTCAGGAATTTCTCCAAATCAACCCTGCCGTCTATTCTGAACTCCAACATCTTTGGGACGTCAACAAGGGCAAGTGCCATCTCAATCTCATCTGTATCGGGTCGATCTACTCCCTGATGCACAGTATATTCGAAGAGAAGAAGGAGCCTCTATTCGGCAGAGCGGATCGCGTCCTCTGCCTCAAGCCCTTCCCCGTACGGACAATTAGCGAGGTTCTGGACGATTACGGAGTCACGGGGACGAAGGCTCTTTTCGACTGCTACGTCCTGACGGGGGGAATGCCGAAGTACCTGGACCTCCTGACGGCCAACTCCGCTTTGAGCTTCGACCGGATGATGGAGTTCCTTTTGCAGACCGATTCCCCTATGCTCAACGAAGGACGCAACCTTCTGATCGAGGAGTTCGGTAAGCACTACGGCACATACTTCTCCATTCTGGAACTGATCTCGCTCGGCAAAACCGCTCGAATGGAAATGCAATCTATTTTAGAGATGGATATCGGTGGCTATCTGGACCGGTTGGAGAGCATCTTCGGCATCATCTGCAAGCACAAACCGATCAACGCCAAGCGCAATTCCCGTCTCCAGAAATACCGGATCACCGACAACTTCCTGAATTTCTGGTTCCGCTTCATCTACCGCAACCGCTCTGCTGTCGAGACAGGGAATTTCTCCTACATTCGAGAGGTCATTGATCGGGACTATTCGAGCCACTGCGGTCTTATGCTGGAGAGGTGTTTCCATGAACTGCTGGCTGAGGCTGGAAACTACAATCGCGTCGGATCCTATTGGGAACGGGGCAACCAGAACGAGATAGACCTGGTTGCGCTCAACGACCTGAAGAAGACGATCACGATTGCCGATATCAAGTTGAACAAGTCGAGGCTGAGCGTGGAAGAACTGAAGCATCGGGCTCATGGACTGGTTGCCTGCTATCCCCGCCACGAGCCCGAGTGGCTTGGGTTGAGCGTAGAGAACATATCAGATTACCTCCCGGAAGGGCGGTAGTTAATGGCATTGAAGGAACTTTGCGCATATTGCGCGAGTATTTCGCAATCAGGTGGCCCGTGCCGTCCCGGCGCGGGCAGGGCCTGCTGAGACGACCGTGCTGGGCTTGCCCGACGAAGCCACGCAGGGTAAAGTCGGGACAGCCCCGGCCCGCCTCCTGGTCATCCCATCCTTCTCTGGTCCTGTAGTCCTGTAGTCCTGTTGTCCCGTGGTCCTGTCTTTTCCCATAATCGGGCCCTTTCCGAGGCGTAAATCCAGGTGTCCGCCAGGCCCCACAATCTTTCCCGAAGGGTTGCCTTTTCCCAGCTATATGGGGTATAATCAAATGTCAATAATGGCCGGAGGTGAATCTGCGAACGGCCGTTGTGCAACTTAAAGGACGATGTCGTGCCTCGGATCATGAGACACGCGGTTGGTGGGGTGTATCTACAGCTTGATACGCCGGGGCGGAGTGTATCGATTTCTCGAACGAATTTGGGACTACAGGACTTGAACAGGATGCCAGCGGACACAAGAGCCAATTAGGGGAAATCGCATGACGAGTAGTGAGCGATATCTGAACGCCGGCAGAGAGTTTGCCGCACTGTTGAGGCAGTCGTACGGGCAGCCGTTGGAGATATTTGTCTTCGGCTCGGTGGCCAAGGGAACGGCGACCGAACAGTCGGATATCGATATTGCTGTGATTGCGGAGAAGAAGACGGACAAACTGCGTGAAGCGGAATTGGATGCTGCTGAGCACATCATGCGGCAGGAGGAAGCTCTTATTGGATGCGTGACATACTCAAACCGGGAATGGGAGCGAAGCATCCAGCGCCCGTTTGGACGGAATATCAAGGCACAGGGGATCAGGTTATGAATGAGGTGGACAAAGAACTGTTGGGTATGGCCGAGCAGAAGCTGGCCGGCGCAAAGCATCTTCTGAAAGGCGGCTTCCGTGCGGATGCTGTGTCGCGCGCATACTATGCGGCGTTTCATGCTCTTTCTGCGGTTCTGTCCGCTTCCGGGTTTTCCTTTTCGAGTCATCGCGAGGTGTTGAGCACGTTCAACAAGGAATTCATCATGACCGGACGGATGAAAGCGATTCGTTATCGGGACATTCAGAGATTGTTCAATGACAGGCAAGGCGGTGACTACGATCCTTTGCTTAGAGTGGCGAGTAAGAAAGCGAGTAAGTGTCAGCAATCAACACCTAAACGCACTCTTTCCGCCGCAGGCGGATCCCCTCCAGAGGCGGGCAGGCAGCCTCTGGCGGAAAACGCAACCCTTACTCGGATACCCTTACCCGAC
>SPBP01000183.1 GCA_004525935.1 Lentisphaerales bacterium
CGGCTAAGACGTCCTACCACATGTAGAGGCAACTTGCGTCAAGTGGATACCCCCCTTTGAGTTTTTGAGATTTTCGCCCCCTTGCGGGGCGAAAATCTCAAAAACTCAAATTGGCGGAGGGGGAGGGATTTGAACCCCCGTTGCCGGTAAAGGCAAACATGATTGCGAGTCATGCGCTTTCAGCCAAACTCAGCCACCCCTCCCAGGAAGCCTGCTTTTGGGCTGCGCGCGAAATGATGGCCGCAAATCGCTTCAAAGGAAAGAAGATTTTCCGCCGCCCCCCTCCTCCTGCCCCATCATAATGGCGCTTGCTATCAGCCCCGTGAGCCATTACAGTTCGACCTTCAACGCATTCGTGCGGCGGAAGCCCATTGCCCTCAAATGCATTACAGGAACCCCATAAAGGCAACGCGAGGAGAACCAACGACCATGCAAAACGGTTGCATCAGGCATTACTACTCGATGATTCCAGCAGCTCTGCTGGCTACAGCATGTATCCTGGTAACGGCGGGCTGCAGGAAACAGTCGCCCGCTGACGCCGACTCGGCATTTCAACAACCCTCGGATTCTGCGCAAGGAAATGTTCCGGATCAGCCATCCATGCCGATTCTCAATATCGCGCCACCGACCACCGTCGTCGAGGTCAATGGCTCGAAACTGATGCAGAACGAGCTCGATAATCGCCTTCAAAGCATTCTTGCCGCACAGGGCCTGGATGGCCTGCCACCGCAACAACGCCAGGCTGTCTCCGGCAAGATGAGGAATCTCATAATCGAGGCATTCATCGCGGAGACGCTTATCTGCGAGGATGCCGCACGCCAGAAGATCGAGGCAACTGATGACGACGTAAACGCTGAAATCGATAACATTCGAAGCAGTCTGCCAGAGGGACTTGCCCTCGAGGATCTTCTTCAGCAGCGAGGCCTCACAATGGAATTCCTGCGGCGTGACATAGGGCGGGAACTCACGATCAACAAGGTGCTCGAGGCACGTACTGCATCTTTGCCGAAGCCAACCGAAGAAGAAATCGAAGCTTTCTACAAGGGGCAGCCGGATGCTTTCGAAATGCCCGAGAAAGTCCGAGCCCGTCACGTCTTGATCGACGCCAGAGAGGGCCTTCCCGAGGAGGAGATGCTCGCAAAGAAAGTCCTCGCCGAGAAATGCCAGAAGGAATTGGCTGATGGCGCAGATTTCGCAGCCGTTGCCCGCGAGCATTCCGCATGCAACAGCCGGGAAAAAGGGGGCGACCTGGGTTTCATTGCCCGCGGCGAAACAGTACCGGAATTTGAAGAAGCCGCCTTTTCCCAGCCGCCCAACAAGGTCGGGCCTGTAGTCCAGACCCAATTCGGCTATCACATAATCGAGGTCCTCGATCACCAGGAAGCCCGAACGAAGCCTTTGGAAGAAGCGCGCGAGGAGATAATTGCACGGCTGAACGATCAGCAGCGTAAGGAGAACCTCGACGAGTACGTGAACGGTCTCAAGAGCTCGGCCGACATAAAGATGGGCCCCGGTCAGCAGCCTCTTCCGCAATAACGGGCATCGGCCATGCGGCGTGTGAAAACGCAAACCGGCAGGTCATGTGACGTTCATGAAGTACAGGGGTGATCCCGACAACTGCACGGATCTGCCGGCAACCTGGGCAAAGCGGCCGGTCGAGTCCAGTATTGAGTCACAGCCGAACGGCAGATCAACCCGTCTCCCTCCAGGATGCGAGTAGCCAACGGCCATTTTCGTCCCGGCCTGTTGCTCAAACAGAAACACATGCACCCCTTCCCCGCAGGTAATACGCCCGACAAAGGTTGAGTCGGCCAAAACGGCGAGAAACCATTTGATCGCGTCAAATGCCGGGCGCTTTCGCCACGAATGAGAATCTGCGTTGTCCACAAGACCAAATCCCCGTGCGATCAAACTCCACCAGTACACCCTATCGATCATCCCTGAACAGATAGCAATCATCAGGTAGCGAACCATGTAGTCCGAATACTCTTCTTCCGTCACGCTCGGGTCGTTAAACCTGCGACCCGGCGATTCGTACGGAGCCCCCACAGGCGAGTAGACACCCCCACCCTTCAGTGGCCAGTTCACCTCTGAGACTATTGCTCGCCCTTCGCAAACCGGGGACCATTCCGCGATTGCTCGCGCAATTGCGAACTTCTCCAGTGCCGAAAAACGGCCCTGCCTGTTCTCCGGCGCGCCCCTTCGATCAACATAGAGATGATGAGAAAGGGCTCTCAACTGCAACTCCTTCGGAAAATTCCTCAGGGCCGCGAGCACAAAAGGATACTCAAAGTCGATTCCCGCAGGTCCAATCCAACTCACAGACGGGTATTCGCTGGCGGCAGATAAGGCTCCTCGAATCAGCACGGCATGCTCGTCCGGGCCCCATATTCCCCACTTCGACCTGTTGATTGCATGACCTACTTCCACCATGTCCACGGTGTCTGCAACAAGAGCAAGCGCATCATGAACAAAGCGCTCCCAGCACGCGGGCTCAATCACCGCCCTCCTGTCCTGGACCAGAGAAACTGAAACCGAATGACCCGCCTCGGAAAGCCTGCGTACAGCTTCGGCCCGAAATGCCAGCTCCGTGTCCTGCTCATGTCGATACAGCCGTACCAGCACCGGCACCTTCCCGAGTTCGGCAAGCATCGAAAGCTGGCCATCGAACGATGCTCGTTCCGGCTCAAACGAAATCCCAACACAGTCAACCATCGAGACGTGCTTCTCATAGCATTCTCTCTTCAGTCTCAGAAACGCTTTCCGGACCGGCAGAATCGCCGGGAATGTCGACGCCGCGACTCTAAGGTGTCCGCTCAAACTCCGGTAGCGTCTGCGGTCCGATTCCCTCAACGGGCTGACGGGCTGGCCGGATCTGTCATCCCAGATCCACATGTCTTTCTCCGGCGGGTACTTCGGGTCGGCTCCCCGCCCGTCTCCGAACAAAGACCTGAACGGGTGTCTGAACCGTCGAGTACGTGTGTGCCAGGCAAATGATCTTCTGAAAGACTTCTCGAATCGCTCGAATTCCGGTGTAGGCAGGTCGCAGAAATACATTTCTTTGAAGACTCTCAGGAAATCTGAGGGCAGGGAAATCCTGGAGATATCACAGGCCCGCCATCTCGCAGATACTTTGCCCAGGACCCGTGCACGATTGAGATCCACAAAGTGGACGTCTGTCCAGTGGTCGTCCTCTGTTCGTCGCAATAGGATGTTCTGATTCCCAAGGTCGCCGTGTACGAGCCCCGCGTCATGCATCTTCCTGACCGCGATAGCCACTGACTCGAGAAGCGCCATGAACTTGCTGCATATCGAATCCGTTGAGTAAAGCCGGACAAGCTCATCGCGCAAACAGGAAATACCGTCTTCATGGACTGCAAGAAAGTAGGATTCCACCAATCTCGACCCGTCCCATTTCTCAAGAAACGCGATGGGCTCCGGCGTGCCTACTCCATGCCTTTGCAGGTAACGGGCAGCAACCCAGGACCTGCGAGCAGGAGATCCGTGGACGCGGTCATGTGCGTCCCGAAAGATGTTCCGCTTCGCGTATGCCTTGATCGACACCGCAACGGCGCCATCTACTGCAGCGATCGGAACCCGCGAAACAGTATTGAAGCCCGCGTTGCGCACATTGCCGTGCTCGGACGGGATAAGAGATCTCACATCGGCAAGCCGGGAAATGAAGTGATCATTATGAAAACGGTCGGCAACCCGACCGAGGTAGGACCCAATAGCTATGTCGTTCGCGTAGTCGACCCGCATGTCACGCATGAAAGGCGCTGTTTACAGGACGGCGCCTTTTTCCGGCAGATCATCTTCAAGACTGTTGTCGATGGTGATCGGCACATTCTCGTCCGCAGCCTTCTCCCGGACTCTGGGCTCATCGACATCGATCGCCGCCGCCTTTGCGTCGTTCGCACCGTCAATGTAGATATCGACACGCCGGTTTTCCGGATTGCCCGTGACAGGATCATTGGGCGCAACCGGACGACTGAACCCGTAGCCCTTGGCCGCCATCCGTGATGCATCGACCTGCCAGTTCTTGTTCAGATATGCCAGGACCGCCTGGGCCCTGCGCTCCGAAAGCCTGACGTTGTAGGCTGCAACTGAACGCTTGCGCTGATCGGCATGCCCTTCGATCTTCGCGGTCGAACCCGGATAACGGGCCAGGACCTTCCCGATCTTGTCAAGGTCGGGGAAATACAGCGGCTTGATATCCGACTTGTTCGTATCGAACTCAATCTTCAGCGAAAAGAGGAGCAGGTCGTCGCTTGGGTCGAGGGGGTTCGTTGAATCCTCGAGCACCTCGTGCCCGTCAGAGACCCCACCATTGTCCGTATCGGCCAGGAGGGGGTTTGTCTTGTACGCGAGTACTTCTTCCCCATCAGTCAACATGTCGAGGTCCGTATCCTTCTCGAGCGGATTCGTCTTGTAGACCATTACTTCATCGTAATCCGAGAGGTCATCGCCATCCGTGTCAGGATTCTGCGGATCGGTTCCGTATTTTCCAATCTCGTCAAGATCACTCAAGCCGTCAGCATCGCTGTCTATCTCGCCGTCCCCGATCCGCGGGTCCGCCGGTACATGTGCCCCTATTGTCCACACGGCGCCGACGTTGATCAGGGAATTGGCCTGGACACTGCTCAGGCCGGAAAGAAAGCCTCTCGCATCCGCGCGCAACGCCCACTCATCATTGAAATGATAAAGTACGCCCGCTCCCACGCTGAAGGTGGTGTCCACCGTGCCGTCCCCAATATCGTCGGCGTAGAACATGGCACCGGCACCGGCGACTAAGTACGGATCGATCCTTTCCCATCGAGTCAAGTGATACAGACATTCCAGAGAGATCCCTATAGCTGACGTGTTATCAACACCGGCTGCATTCATGAGCCTGTTGCTGGTTGCAACGAGAACGCCCATCGAATAATAGTCCTGATCATTTCCGGGAATGCTCGGCATGACCGTCAGGACACCTTCGAACGTCATTCTTCGCGAATAATCGTAAGTCAACGCAACTGATGCGAAGCCGATATCGGCTATCGCTTCATCACCTTCATGGTCCTTCAGCCCCCCGCATATGCTTATGCTCCAGGGGTGCTCTGTGCCGCGCTCGCGCAGGTTGCCCTGACCAAATGAAGTGCTCGAAATCACCACACCAACCAGCATAAGACACGCATGCACCGCCATCCTTCTGTTCATATCTGGACCTCCAGAGCTTGATATCGGAAAGAAACATCTATTTCTACTCAGGTTTTGAGGATATCAGAACAAAGACGCGGCGCAATAGAAAACTGACCGGCCCCACGAATCCCGCTATGCCCCCTGTCTCAAGCTGACAGATGCCCCCCTCTCGGTCCTTTCATTCCCCCCTAAATCGTCGGCACGCTCTGC
>SPBP01000417.1 GCA_004525935.1 Lentisphaerales bacterium
CGAAATCGCCCTTGGAAAGAACATGATCGTCGCGTTCCTCCCGTGGGGTGGTTACAACTTCGAAGACGCAATCCTGGTAAGTGAGCGCGTGGTCAGGACGGACATGTTCACATCCATTCATATTCAGGAGTTCGAAGTAGGCGCGCGCGATACGAAACTGGGCCCTGAGGAGATCACGCGGGACATCCCGAATGTCAGTGAAGATTCGCTTCGCAATCTCGATCGTGACGGTGTTGTGCGCATTGGGGCTGAGGTGGTGCCTGGGGATATTCTGGTCGGGAAGATTACGCCGAAGAGCGAGACAGAACTTGCCCCCGAGGAGCGTCTGCTCAGGGCAATATTCGGAGAAAAAGCAGCGGATGTCAGGGATACCTCACTGACTGTCTCGAGCGGAACGACCGGCATTGTCATGGATGTCAAGGTTACCGCGCACAAGAACGTGAAGACCGAGAAGCTATCTGCGACGGAGATGCGGAAACATTCGAAGGCGCTCGGTGATGAGTACAAGGGCAGGCGGGTTCAACTGACGGACGACCTTACTGAGGCGTTGAGCAACATCCTGCTCGGAGAGAAGATTCCGCTGGATGTGGTAAATGTTCAGACGGGCGAGGTCATCATACCGGCGAATCGCAAGATAACCAAGACGCTGTTGAGGAAGCTTGCCGCCGCGTCGGATCACGTCCAGATCGAAAACAGTCCCATCCAGATGAAGATCCAGGCCATTCTTGATGAATACAAGCACAAGTTCGGCGAGCTCGACATCGAGCAGGAGAGAGATCGTGACCGTTTTGAGAGCGGCGAGTTCGAGGACGCCGGGATCATCAAGCGCGTTCGCGTCTATATCGCCAGCAAGAAGAATCTGGCGGTTGGCGATAAGATGGCCGGGCGTCACGGGAACAAGGGCGTTGTGGCCCGGATAGTACCCGATGCCGACATGCCGTTCCTGCCGGACGGCAGTCCCGTAGATATAGTGCTGAATCCACTTGGTGTTCCCTCACGCATGAACGTTGGACAGGTGCTTGAGACGCACTTGGGCATGGCGTGCAAGCTCCTGGGCATGCACGCAGCGACACCTGTGTTTGACGGCATTTCGGAGCAGAGCATCCGCGAATTGATGAAGAAGGCGCTTCTTAACGAGGATGGCAAGACTGTTCTGGCAGATGGACGGACCGGGGAGATCTTTGATCAGCGAGTCGTTGTCGGGTCAATCTATATGTTCAAGCTGCATCACCTTGTAAGTGACAAGATCCACGCGCGCGCAGTCGGGCCGTATTCCCTTGTGACTCAGCAGCCGTTGGGTGGCAAGGCGCAGTACGGTGGTCAGCGAATGGGCGAGATGGAAGTCTGGGCACTCGAGGCCTATGGTGCGGCAAATGTACTCCAGGAATTGCTGACGGTTAAGAGTGACGATGTCGGGGGTAGAACGAAGATTTATGAATCGATAGTGAAGGGCGAGAATACCCTCGAGGCAAATATGCCGGAATCATTTAACGTGCTGATGACTGAAATGAAGAGCCTGTGTCTGAATGTGGCAGTCGTCCACATGGATGTGGAAACGGATGGAGCGGGGGCTCTTTAAGAGCGCTCCGCTGGGAGGCGAAGTTTGAACTATACTGCAGCCAGAGAGAGCTACGGCTCGTCTCCGAAGTCGGGGACGTTCGATGCGGTTACCATTTCGCTGGCATCGCCGGAAATGATCCGGTCCTGGAGCCACGGAGAGGTCAAGAACCCGGAGACTATCAACTATCGAACGTTCAAGCCGGAGCGGGGCGGGCTCTTCTGCGAGCGAATATTCGGTCCCACGAGAGACTGGGAATGCGGCTGCGGAAAGTACAAGAGGATTAAGCACAAGGGAGTCATCTGCGACCGGTGCGGGGTCGAGGTTACTGTATCGCGCGTCAGGCGCGAAAGAATGGGGCACATTGAACTGGCTGTCCCTGTTTCCCACATATGGTTCTTCAAGTGTACGCCAAGCAGGATCGGCCTTATCCTGGACATGACGGCCAGGGCGCTGGAAAGAGTTCTTTACTACGAAGACTACGTAGTCGTCGATCCCGGCACTACGCCGCTTGAGGAAAAGCAGTTGCTTGACGAGATGGCGTTCCGGGAAGCACAGGACAAGTATGGCGATGAGTTTGTTGCCAGAATGGGTGCGGAAGGGGTTCGCGATCTGCTGCGAAGAATTGACATGGACAAGGTAATGACTGACCTCGAAGGGCAAATGGAGGTCGTGCGCAGCAAGCAGACTCACAAGAAGCTGGCGAAACGAATGAAAGCGATTGAAGGTTTCAGAAAGAGTGCCACGAGACCGGATTGGATGGTTCTCGAAGTACTTCCTGTTATCCCGCCGGATCTTCGTCCGCTTGTGCCGCTCGAAGGCGGGCGGTTTGCCACCTCTGATTTGAACGACCTGTATCGGCGCGTGATCAACAGGAATAATCGACTGAAGAACCTGATGCAGCTTAAGACTCCCGACGTGATCATCCGTAATGAAAAGAGGATGTTGCAGGAAGCCGTGGATGCTGTTTTCGAC
>SPBP01000362.1 GCA_004525935.1 Lentisphaerales bacterium
GGCTACAGACTTATCACACACGCATTGGTGTTCAAGAGTACCGGTTTGTTCAGAACCGACCAATTTCTTTCTACGACCCCCTGGGACTTGCGGTAGCGACAGTTGGCCAACCATGCGATCCCTGCTGCATGGGTTGCACCATAGATCCTTTGGTGTTGTCCAATGTGCAAGATGGTCAAGGCGTTGAGATCATCGTTGGTTATACTGGGGGGGGCATCACAATCGCATGTATCGGCGCCGACTGCGATCCTGCCGATTGTTACGCTGCTGCCGAGTTCAAGTGGCATTCGTGTATGAATGCAAATAACTGGCAGACAGGCCCTAGTCCAAAGACATTCGCCTACCCGCCAGGCCCCGGAGATGGGGCGAAGATCCAGTTAATATTGGTGAGGGTCGCGTTGCTGTGCTGCATCGATGGTACTTGGGGGGTAGTTGAGGAGGTGTCTGATTCTCTCATGTACTACTGGCTCGAGTATGGTCAACAGGGCCCGTCTTGGTATGTGCAAGGCTTGTTTGAAGAGATCTACCCACCGTAAGCATCGAGCCGCTGGCCGTCGCGCGGAATGCGAAGGACATGTAACGCATTGAGATCAGCGTCAAATCTGCTGGGGGCTGTATTTATGTCCGGCGGAAGTGCTAGCCTTCTGGTCTTGGCTGCACTGCTCGTCTGTGCATGTAGTATAGCGTGTGGCACACGAACGGCTGACTCGTCTCAGCCATCAACCAGCATCATCATTGAGGAGGCGGTGACTTGTTTTACTCAGCACGAAGCACTTGTGACGCAGGGGGTGGGAAAGGGGAATCTTGCCGGAGGGGTCACCAGAGACCACATCACTGGCCTCGCGTATAAATGGGCATTGAACCAAATGATGTTTCGTCACGCGAGTGAGATGAAGCAACTGAGAGGGTACCTATGGTCGGAAGTTGGAAAAGAGCGATGGATGAATGGCTTTGATGTGCTTCTTGCCCCGTTCGAACATGGGACGAACTACTGGGTTCTAGGCACAACGTGGTACGCATTATATGTTCTCGATGATCAAGCAACGTATATGAAGTGTGAATCGATCCGTGTTGCCAGCCCAATGGCACTGGTGGCAGACATACGCGCAAGACAAAGCTGGGTAGATCCGTCATCATGGACTCAGTTCGAGACTTCCACCACATACTCAAACCTTTTGATAAGAGCGGAACGATTTGAGGCATTTCGGAGGCAGGGGAAATTAGAGGATGTGCTCAAGAGGGGAAGCTACAAATGGGGCCCTGTTCTGAAGTGAGCCGTTTGGTCTTTTCTGGCAGCTGACATGCCCGTACAGTAATGCCATCGATAGGAGCCACACCCGCATGGTCGCTTTTGCAAAACCACACCTGAATCCGCATACCCCCGATACGGCAGCGAAGGATTCGGGCTTGCGATTTTACTCTCCAGAGATTTCGCGGTGGTTGAGCCGCGATCAGATTGGGGAAGATGGCGGGGTTGCCCTCTATGGGTTTGTCGGAAACGTTCCGACTCGGACCATCGATACTCTCGGTAATCAGGCTGCTGACGTTGACGCGCCGGCAAAGAACTTTACTCTCAGCGCGAGCACGCGAGCCCTGACCCTCAGGTACTGTGGCGAGCACGACTACACTCGCCACTGGCAGCTCACGTCAAGCAACAACAAGTTTGCTCCGGTCGGCCATATCATACAGAGGATACACATGCTCTGGGAGAAGTGGGACTGCAAGAACAACAAACTCGAGGATACTCCAACGGAGCCGATCCAATACTGGGAGGCATTCAAGGTTAAGAACGGCATTCCGGAGCCGCTAAAAGATTCCTGGCAGGGAGGGGACGAAGGCAAGACATTGGGGCATGGCTACATATTTGGTAGCGCGTTCTACTTCGATGGCGATCTTCCCATGGCAGGCGAACAGGGCCCCACACACAACAATCCGTGGCAGGCGTGGGATCAGGGAGACCCTCCTCATCCGTTTTCGAGCGAGGACCCTCCCTGGGCCAACTTGCCACACATATTTCCTTTCAAGACGTTTGTGGGGCAAGGAGTAACTTGGGACTCGGATAAGCTGTGGGAGAAACTCACCTACGGATGGGATTGCTGTTGCGGCCGCAAGTGTACGTGGGCCTCACTGGAGATGCTTTCTGGGGAGTATTCATACCAGCTATGGAAGCCGGACGAGCCGAACACGTGGGTGTGGTAGATGGACGTTCTTGGCAGACGGATTGTTGTTGAAGGCATGTTGTTACTTATGTGCCTTCTGTTGATGTGTGCTGAATCAGGAGTTGCCTCAACAAATAAGACCAGCGAATTGCTGAACGCGATCCGTGAGTGTTTGCCCGAAGACTGGATCTTCCGTGAATCACTGTCTGGCCTGGACTTTACGTGGCCAGGAACAACGAATGAATCCGTGGCGGCAGCATTGTGGAAGAAGGGCGCGGTTAATAAGATGAAATCTCGCCAAGCCACAGTATTCTTTGTTCCGCATGGTTACCAACCTGAGCGTTCTGATGCCGTCGGCAGTGCGCTGCTGATAGCGAGAACACCCATGTGGCAGGTCGTCCTTTGGGGACGTCCAACGAAGTATGGATGGTCGAACTGTGTGTTTGACATTGTCGAGTCCCTCTCCACTTCTCAAACGAACCTTGAGTGGAACGCCATGACGGACGCAGAGATTGATCAATACTGGGGCCTTATACACAGTAACCAACTGACATTCGACGTGGAGCTCGAACTGTGGAACGAACAAGCCAGAAGGATGCAGCCTTACGTGAGCGATAAGGCACTGGCTCTACCCCATTGACTGGAACACCTGCAATGTCGGTCGGCCCAGTCACGCGAACACCTATGTTCCTGCCGGTCTTTTCTGACAATGCCCCTTGAACGACAACCGCTTACACCTTCATTCTCTGCCTTCCTGAAGGAGGGCTGACGGATGAAGAAGAAAAGGCCGTGTCGTAGGCGAAAATGCCGCTGCTGCGGATCGTGGTTCCTGCCGGATCGTTGGAATGCCTATCACCAGTATTGCTGCTCGAAACCGGACTGCCAGA
>SPBP01000400.1 GCA_004525935.1 Lentisphaerales bacterium
AAGGACATTTAGCGTTTCTTGTTGCCCAGTTTTCTGTGCAGTCGCTGAACCTACCTGCGCAACTGATGGTCCGATCGTAGCATGTCATCGAGATGTCGCAACTGAGAACTTACCGCACCGCCAGTCTTCAAGCCCAGCGCCCTCGCTGCCTCCCGCTGCGTCAAGCCGCCATGCCTGCATAGCATTCGACTCGCTACTGCCCTCACTGTCGAATCCCGCCGGTGACTCGTTAATGCCTTCTCCGCCACACCACATGCCTTCGCTACGGCCCTGAGTATCTTCTCCGGAGACACTTTCTTATTCACCCGACGAAATGAGATGTCTTCCTGGACTTCCCGCGGCCTCGGCCAAATGTGAGAGAAAGTACCCCCGGTCACAATCGTCGCCGTAGAGTTCTTCCTTTCCGTTCGACCTGATCGTGACGTGATAGATCGCCCCGGCGTATTGAATTCTGAGCTCTCTCGCCATGAACTAAACACGATCAACTCAATTCGCTTCAGCGCAAGCCTTATTTGCTATTTCGAGGGCTAACCCCTTGGGCTTGTTACCGTGCGCCCGTTACAGCCGCTTCGGCGTCGACGAGGCCGGATCCGAAGAAACCATCGCGACCCGCCGACCCAAGATCTTCGGCGGTCTGTTCCAGCAATGTACGAACTTCAGCCGGGGACATGTCCGGCGAAAGGGAGAGCACCAGCGCCACAACTCCCGAAACATGTGGACAGGCTGCGCTTGTCCCATCGCCACTCCCGTATTCGCCGCCTTTGTAGGTGGACACGACCTTTACGCCGGGCGCAGCGAGTTCAACGGAGTTCCCGTCGCTGCTCCACGCCGGATGGCCGTCATCAAGATCGGTCGCGCCGACAGCACAGACAGACTCATACGCAGCCGGGTAATCGACCTCGTCTGTTCCTTCGGTGCCGTCGCCGTCATTCCCGGCCGCGGCCACAATGAGCAGGCCGGCAGCATAGGCCGCGTCACAGGCTTCCCGCAAAGCCTGGACGTCACTGTCGGTGCCAAGGCTCATGGAAATAACATTCATATCGCTCGCCGCCGCCCACTGGATGCCGGCGATAATATCACTGATGAAACCCGATCCTCTTCGATCCAGCACCTTGACGGCATAGACCGTGGCGTCGGGAGCCACGCCCACCACTCCCAGATTGTTATTCAATGCCGCTACGATGCCGGCACACCACGTTCCGTGCCCATTATCGTCGTTGGCTGATTTTCGGGTATTGATGATGTTCACCCCGCCGCCATAGTTGGCGGCCAGGTCCGGATGTTTGCCGTCAATACCCGTGTCCAGCACCGCCACTTTGACGCCCGAGCCGGTACTCTGACCCCACGCGGACTCGGCACCGATCCGCGCTATACCCCAGGGGACTTCTTGGGCTGGCGGTGGCGGCGGCGGCGGTTTTTTACCGCCCGGTTTTCCGGATTTGTCGGCCAGCGGATTCAGAGCCGTGACCACGGCATCATCTTCGACCCTCAGCACCCTCGGATCCTTTCCCAATGCTGCCTTCACCTTGGCGGGAACCGCCGCCTGCACGGCCATGGCGCCGACTATCGGCAGATCGTGTATCAGCGCCAGCGCATGCGCTTGTCGTACCGCCGCTTTCTCCTCTACTCCGGCACCCGGCTTCATGGTAACGATCAGCCGTCCTGCCCCCTGAGCATGAGATACTCCCGCGAGACAGACGATACCTGAACACGCAGCCAACAAGATGAGAAACCTGGATTTCATCGTTATAACTCCTTATTACTGGCCTATAGAATCCAGAGTCAAAAGCTAGCAGCATTCGCACCTGTTGGCAACCCCAAGCGGGCTCTATTCTCGGTTCCGGTCTCTAACCCCGTCTTTCCCTATTGAGTCTTTTCCTTAGGCGCGCCACGGCATTGGAGTCGGCCTGTCTTGCGCGCCTGATATAAGTGCTGACCGTCGTCGCGCACCCCATGTTCAGTCGTTCGCTTAACCATGCGTGGCTCACCATTACCCGACTATGCGCCCGCCACGCCAGAACGCATTTCAATCTGCGACCTCTTCCATCATCCTTCAACCTCAGATTCCCCAGCACACGCTTTACTTCAAGCCATTCCGGACGTTTCCTTCTGCCCCAACCACTTCTACAGGTCAATCTTTAAATACGAGGACTGACCCTTCTCATCAGCGCTTTTTCCGCCGCCTGCTGTGAGAGAAAACATGCTTGTGAATGATATCCGTGCTTCAGGCCCAACCGAGCAAATTCCAGATCATTCTCCGCCATCGACAGCCACTGTTCATGAGCCTGATTCATAAATGAGCTGCCCCTTCTTCTCGATCTCTTCTCTCACGAACCAGTTCGTGTTCCGCAGGTTCTCGTATTCTTCGGGCGTGTAAACCAAGACATCAACGGCATCATGCCAGTGACACGCCCTGGCAACATCCCGAAGTCTGTCAAAGAAAGGCCTGCTCGTGCGCTTGATCACCACCAAATCCACGTCGCCATGGTTTGCCGTGTTGCCGGAGGAGTGAGAGCCGTACAGTATGATACGCTCGGCGCCGTACGACGCTTTCAAGTCCTCCACCAGAGAATCTATCTTTCTCGGCAAATCTGTTCGCTTGACCATCATGTGGTGATGATAGCACCGCTCATGCTGAATATCAACTCTGCCTAGTCGGATTTGATACCC
>SPBP01000387.1 GCA_004525935.1 Lentisphaerales bacterium
CATCTCCGCCACCATGCGCCGGATCTCATCCAGCGTCAGTACCGACGCCGTCAGGGGATCCATTGCGACCGCCTGCATCACCAGCTCCGGGTCGCCGCTGAAACTGGCCTCCACGGTCAGCTCCTGGACCAGTACATTGGTCATGTTCAAGGCCGCGCACTGGGGTGGCAGACGGCCGACCACAGAGGGATGCAGACCCATCCGGTCCACATAGATGGGTACCTCGACACAGCAGCCGTCCGGCAGGTTCTTGATATACCCATCGTTACGGATATTGCCATTGAGGCGGAAGACCTCGCCGGTCTCATGCGCCTCGATCACGTGCGAGCAGTATTCCGCGCTGCGGGGCCCCAGCATGGTGGATTCGATCGAGAGGGGATCCGTGGCGCTGAACTTCTCCGCCAGCATGGCGCAGTACTTGTAGTAGGCACCGCTTTCGCCGCCGAAAGCCGGCTCGTCGCAATACAGGTCCAGCGCCTTTTGATTCTTGCGGAAATACGGAAGATACTCGGACAGATGCCCCGTGCTCTCGGTCATGAAATATCCGAAATGCCGCATGACTTCGGCCCGGACCTTCTCGTTGACGTAGTAGCCGGGCTTCTCGAAGTTACGCTTCAGGATGGGATACAAGTCCTTACCCTGATGCTCCAGCTTGAGGAACCAGGCCATGTGGTTGATGCCGGCCGCCAGGTAGTCGATCTCGTCCTTCTTCACGCCCGTGTAGCTGGCGATCAGGTCCATGGTGGTCTGCACACCGTGGCACAGGCCCACGAACTGAAGGCCCGGCACCCGGCCCAGCGCCCAGCAACACATGGCCATGGGATTGGCGTAGTTGAAGAGGACAGCGTTCGGACAGAGTTCCTGCATGTCCCGGGCGATCTCGATCAAGGCCGGGATGTGACGCAGGGCCCGGAAGACACCGCCGGGATTCAGCGTATCGCCGATACACTGGTCCACGCCGTATTTCAACGGGATCTCGTAGTCCTGCCGAAACTCGGTCACGCCCCCCGCCTGGATCATAACCACCACGTAATCGGCGCCCCGCAGGGCCTCGCGCCGGTCGGTGGTCGCCTTGACAGTTGCCTCCACCTTGTTGTCGGCGATCATCCGCTTCACGAAGTGGTGCATCTTATCCAGCCGCCTGTGAGTCAGCGCCATCAACCGGTACTCGCTCCCCTTCAATGCCGGTGTGGCCAGAAAATCCGACATCAACGTCTTACCAAACACCAGGCTCCCCGCCCCGATCATCGCTAGTTTTGCCATGGATGGCTCCTTTGTTTGTCAACATTGCTATTCTTTGTCCGACGCAAGAATCGAGATCACTGTCAAGATGCGCTTATTAATGCGCCATTCATCGGAAACCGGCAATAGCCGGACTTGCTTATTCTTGTCAGATATTGCTTAATGCGGCATGTTTGATGAAACGAATATCAAGAGGGCCTTCTTTCTGGGTTGCGGCAGCGTTGCTCCCGACCCGCTGTGGCATGTGCCCCCCAGCCGCCACGCCTTCCATGAGTTGATCATCGTCACCGGGGGAGCTATCACTGTGGAAAGCTCAGCGGAACGGATCAGGGCGGAGGAGGAAGATGTCCTGATCTATCCCGCTTCTGTGGTCCATGAGGAATGGTCTGACCCGGAGCGCCCCCTGCGCAGTATCTTCGTCACCTTCACCTGTCCGGGCATGACCGGCATGCCGGTCACGAGGGTTACAACCCGTCGCGACCGCATCCGGGAGTTGGGTGCCTGGCTGCACACCGACCGGGACACCTCCAGTCCAGCCGCGCGGGTGCAACGCGATGTCTTGCTGCAGGCCATCCTGGCTGAATGCCTGAGAAGCATAGGCTCGGAAGACCAGCCGATGGTGACGCTGGTCCGGCGTCACATCCGGCAGCATATCGCCGAGCCACTTTCGCTCGAGCGTCTCGCCCAAGTCTGCGGCTTGAGCAAGTTCCACTTCCTGCGCCAGTACCGAGCCGCCACCGGCCGCACGCCCATGGAAGATGTCCGTACCATACGCGCGGAATATGCCCGCGAGTTGATCCTGAGCACCAGCCTTCCGCTCAAGGAGATCGCACCCAGGGCAGGGCTGGGCGATGAATACTCATTGTCGCGCATGTTTCGACGGATCTTCAAGACTCCGCCTGGCCACTACCGGCGACTTCGAACATACAGCGTGCAGCGAAGCGTTTCAAGACTGACAAGGGGAGCACAAAGGGACCATCCATACAGAGATGGTTTCGCGATACTGGGAATGGAGACCCACATCGCATATGCCATGAAGGCCAACATCACGTGCCCTTCGACACGAGGGCCAACCCAATGATAGACGGGCCGCAGGCCCACTTCGCTTTTGAGCGTGCGGAAAGCCGTTTCAACTTCCGTCAGTTGGATGTACTGCTCCCAGAGCTTGGCTGGATCTTCTTCGGAGAGGTTTGTCGTATAGTTTCCGCATCTGCCGCCGCCGCATCGCATTCTCTTTTGCCCGCCGCTTGACGCTCCGGGCGATCACGTACAGATCACCGTCGTCACCTGCGCGAAGCTTGACGTCCACCTGGCCGCGCACCTGTTGCCAGTCCTGACCGAGTAACTCACCCTCGAAGGCTTTCAGTCGTGACCGTGGCGTACCCACCACATACGTGCCGCCACGCAAAACTATTGGGGTCAAACCAAAGGATAACAGTTAACGGCGTGATGCCTGACGAATCTCCGATATCTGCCCATTCAGAACTTCCTCAACAAGGGGATAAGGGTCAGGTCTCAAGATTCCAGAATCTCCGATTGATGTTGACC
>SPBP01000252.1 GCA_004525935.1 Lentisphaerales bacterium
ACCGTATTTGCTGACTTTGGAGCACCAGTAAAAGAAGGGCTTCATGGAAAAGGATTTGCTCTCTCCTCGCTTGGTCGTCCCCTGAAACCGGGCACTTTCACCTCGTTGTGGAAGCGGATACGCCATATCGCCATATGGCACAAATAACCGTGCGCTTCAGCGTTCAGATTGGCCTGCCCCATTGTGACACTTGATATGCCAGTTCGAGACAAGTTATCGGCGACAATACAAGCATGTGCCCGGCCTGTTCCTTATAATACCTGGCGGGGTGCAACCGCCAGCGCACGGGATCACCTTGCTATTCGCCACGCGAAATCCGCTTAGCGTGTACTTCCGATTGCCACTTTGGTCCGTCTCTAGTAACCTGCTTCCATCGACCATGGACCAGACTCTCAAAAAGATCTGCGGGCTGCTCCAAAGCCAGGATAACCTGCGCCGCTGCGGTGCAGCACTCGTCCTCGCCGAGCTGGCACCGAAGAACGCTGCCGTAGTCAAGGCACTCGGCGAAACCATCGCCGAGTCCGATGCAACACTCCGCGACTGCCTGCTCACCGCCCTGCAGGCAATCGGCTCACCGGCAGCCGCGCCCTATGTCATCCCCCTCCTCGATTCAGAGGAAGTCGCCGTACGGCTCAGGGTGGCTGCCATCGTTGCTACGGCCGGCGCCGGCATCGTACCCGACATCAAACGCCAGCTCGAACAGGCGCCGCGCCGCCGGAAGATGACGCTCATCGATGTGCTCGGCCGAATCCATACCACCGACGCATTCCAGCTCATGCTTGACCAGCTCTTCGACCCCGACCTCGACGTCGCCAGGCAGGTCTGTGAAGTCGGTCGACGCTATACCGCCGACCAGTCCACCGCTGGCAAGCTCAAGCTTCATAAGCACGTCGTCCGTTTCATGAACAGCCCGAAAGTGAAGGATCGTGAGCGCATCCTCGCATCCTGCCTTCTTCTGCTCGGTGGAATCCAGCAACCTGAAGCCCGGTCCATACTGCTCAAGTACGCGACACCGAAGAACTCGCCCTACCTTCGCCGGCATTCCCTCATTTCACTCAGACGCCTCTCCCACACCAAGGCAAGCGCAGCCGCGGTACTCTCCAAGTTGCTACCCTACCTTGACGGACCCGATCCTGACATTGTGCGAAACGTGATCGACGTACTGGATCGGCTGTCCCCGTTCCTTGGTGACGAACAGCTTCGCAAGTTCCTGAAAAGCAAGCATGGCCAGGTACGCGCATTCGCATTGAAACAATTATCAGAGGCGGACTCAGTTCCCAACAATCGCCTGTTGCTGAAGCAGCTCACTCACGAAGAAGGTGACGTCCGGGAACTCGCCGCACGTGCACTGGCCAGGAACAAGAAGGCCGTCGGTCCATTGCTCGATGCACTCGCAGCCGAGAAGAATGTCGAAGCAGCGTGGCAGCTTGCCCGTATCCTCAAGGCGCATGCCTCGGACATCGATAAGAAGAGCATCACCAGGCTGCGCACCCTTATCACCCGTGAGCTGGTTGCGGATTCGCCGCGTTCCGCATCATTGATGTACCTTCTGCAGAACATCGATCCGGCCGCGGCACAGGCGATCCTTCTCGATGCCGGCATGCAGCACCGCCACGCAAAACGCTGGAAGCAGGCCGTCGATTGTCTGAGGCGCCTGTTGCACACAGCAGCTTTCGACAACGAGGTCAGCTATGCGCTCAGTGTCAGCGATCTGAAGTGCTCAGCCAAAGAACTCGCGCCGAATTTCAGGGCCGAATGCCATGCCCTCCGCGGATTCCGGTCACTCCTTCGAACCCCGACATTCAAGCTCATGGACAAGCTCAAGAAGGACAAAGCTCTGGACTCCATCGACCTTTACTATGTCGGCTTCCATTTCCGCGAAGAACCCATTGTGCCCGACTTCGGGGAAGATCTTCTCCGGCATGTCGCCAAGGCGTGGCCCCGTTCGAAGGAAGCCAGGGCCGTGCGGAATATGCTGAAATCGGTCCGCGCCAGGGAAAAGGCGGACGTGCCGGCAAAGAAGAAGACCGCAACCTCCGTGAAGCGCAAGAAGACCAAGAAATGAGTGTTCACGAGAAGATCGAGGTCACCTGTCCATCATGCAAGGCCGTGCAGCTCTTCACAATCTGGAACTCCATCAATGCCACGGAGAGTCCCCCGCTCAAGACCCGCCTGCTCAACGGTGATCTGACGATGTTCCGTTGTGAGGCCTGCGGCGAAAGCACGCACATAGATTACCCGCTGCTCTACCACGACATGAGCCGTCATCTCATGATCTGGCTCGTGCCGCTGGATGCCGCCGACAAGGATGTTAACAGTTGTATAGAACGCTACCTTGGCGCCATACCAATGCACCGCTGCAGACTTGTCCGATCCCGAAACGCCCTGATAGAAAAGATCCTGATCTTTGACGAGGAGGTCGATGACCGCGTCATGGAATTCTACAAGATGATTGTCCAGGAGGCGTTACAGGAACGGGGCGAATTCAAAGGCACCCTCTTCTTTGAAGGCAGGAACAAGGAAAGCAAAGAGAAAGAAATGGTATTCACCTGTATCTCCGGCAAAGAAGCCCTTTCCTGGTCCGCGCCATGGACGGAATTCCTGAGTGTTGCCGACGACATAGCCGCCATGCTGCCCGACGAAAACAAGGAATTGGGCAAGTGGCTTACTGTCGACCCATCCTATCTCCATGAGCTCGAATCCAGCTACAAGCCTTCGTGATCTGTGCCGGAACCGATTCCCTTGCGGAGGCCCGGTGACTCCTCGCCGATGTCGGGTTCGCCGCTGAATAGGGCCGGCACGTCTCTCCCCCACTCACAAACAAGCAGTTCCCCGCGCCTCTGCTCCTCCGCGTCTCTGCTCCTCCGCGTCTCTGCGCGAGATCCTTTCACAGCGACCGCATCGCCTTCCTGTACCGCCTCAGCGTTACCCTGATCTCGCTCCGCCGGTTCCTGGCCATCCACAACCGCTCAAACCGCTTCAACAATCTCGCCATCTCACTCCGAAGCTTGCGCCGCTGCGCCGCCCTATTCTCGCCGCCTGCTCCAAGCGCCGCAAGTTTGCGCGCAGCATGCAGCAATGTATCAACTGCAAACAGCCAGTACTCCAACACACCGAACGGATCAACCCCGGGCTTCTTCTCGTACCTGGCAACGACCGATCGGATCCGCAACAACTCCCGCTCGGTCTTCCGACCGAGTGCCGCACTGTAATTCACATCCTGCTTCCCGATCTTACCGCGTACCGAAACAAAAGATGAAACCTTCCCCTGCCCGAACACCGGATCGTTCGCAACCGCATAGTACATGCGCTGCCATATGTTCTCGTAGCTGCCGACCGGACTCGTCTGCACCACGTCCCCGAGTTTCATGATCGCCGCCGTCAACTCCGCGCTCCGTACTTTCAGAAACCGGTCACAGAACCGGGCAGTATAGTCGGACCGGTCGGCCCCCGTATTCCATGCCTGCTCCGCACCGATCAGGTAACCGTGCCACGAGTACTCCATGAAATTGAAGTGCCCGTTATCGCCCCAGTCCGTCGTCATCAAACCACGCGCCCCGTTTTCGCGTGCCGCCACGGCAAAACCGTGAATATTCGCCGTGGCCGCATGCATACGCGCAAACATGGAGCACCAGCTGTTGGTACCCGGGCAAGCGAAGAACTCAAGACCGGATCTCCGGAAGTCGGCGACGCCCGCAAAGTTATGGTTATGATCGTAGCCCCAGTCGAGCAAGGTGATGTCCGACGGCAACTGATCTATCAGCTCCGGGTAATGCCGGATAATATCGCCCCAGAACATGATCTTCTTCCCGTGCTTCGCGGCCAATTCGTGGAGCCGCAGCATGTGGTCCAGGTATAACCGCCCCTTCCCGATCCTTTTCGCCAGCTGATAGCTCTGACCCATTCCCAGGTCCCACGTTTCATCACAGCACACATTGAACCGTTTTGAAGAAAACAACGGCAGGAACTCTGCAAACAGTGATTCGAGAAACTTGTAACTGTCCGGATTTGCCGGGGCCAATGACCAGCCCGGCCTACTCTGCCAGTCCGGCATCGACGCAGCTTCAGGCGCCACGTAATGCAACGTACCCAGGTCCTCCGCCAGGTGCCGGTATTTCGGATTGAGCAGGACCGATGCAAGATGCCCGAACGATGCCAGTGACGGGACAAGCTCGATGTGGCGCTGCCTGCAGACTTCGTCCAGTACCAGGATGTCCTCCGCGGTCAGCGGCGAAGCGTTCTTCCCGATCTCCGGATGAGCCCTGAACCGGAACGTGTGCTCCATGTAGAGCTGGAGATGATTGATCTTATACGAGGCCAGAATCTCGGCCATTTCAATCAGTCGCTCGA
>SPBP01000114.1 GCA_004525935.1 Lentisphaerales bacterium
GGAGCGCAGTGGTGGGCAACCGGTCGCGCGTCACGTCAGAGGAAGCAAATTCTGAAGGTTGATACATGGCTTGATGAATCACTGTCGTTCTCGTCCGGAGGCGGACCGTGACGAGTGTCGCGAGGCCCTGCAACCGCTTCAAAACATGACCGTTGTCCGAACTCACCTCCGTCAATCGATACTTGCTACACACCAGCGGAAAAAAAAGAGGCAGCGTCCCTCTGCGCGGACCCGCATTTCTTGGCCGCATTTTGAGGTGGAATTAGAAGATCCGACCCGACGAGCGCTTCGAAAAAGCCTGTGTATAAAGAAAGTAGTGGCTTCAGAACCGTGATTCAGGTATTGTCAAACTGTTTGTCCACAGCGGTTTTCGGAGGGCGCTCGACTGAACAAGATAACGAAGTCTTTCGATATCGAGCCGCTTGAACCGAGGGTACTCCTCTCCGCAGATCCGATCGGCATCGGTTTGCCGGACGCGGCCCTGATACAAGATCTTGGTTTAGATCCCGCCATTACCATCGAACCTTCCGAAAGCGCTCCGATGCAGGAAACTGCGGAACCGTCAGCCGACATCTTCAACGGCATGGAACCGCAAGTCGTCACCACAGATGAATACGGGGCTCAATCGGTACAGTCCTCCGGTCAGCAGGCAGATATTCTGCCCGATGACGTTGCGCAACTTCCGATCGACTACAATGTCGATCCGTTTGCAGCCCTGGCCGACGGAATAACGCCCGGAGACAATCCGGACGTCCCGAGTTATGTGAGCGAACTGGTGGAACTCGAATTGGCCGGCCAACCTCCGCCCGGGGTGGACGGAGAAACACTTTTCTCGAACGATGCTCTTCCAGATGATGAGTTCTATTTTCAGGCGTCCGGCCTGATTGAATTTTCCAGCCTGCCTCTTGACGCAATGTCAGAGAGCGGCAGTACGCATCTTATCATAGACGGCAGCGACGAGACCGATGACACTCTCGTCATAGATTTCTCGCGCGACGTACTTCCTCCTTTCATCACTTTCAACGGCGGCGTTGGCGGTTACGACACAATCATTGTTCGTGGTGTCGACGGCGGCACATACACGCCCGACGTCGACACCTTCGGCTCAGGCACAATCGAGACGAACGGCTGCATCTTCTACTTCACTGGACTGGAACCCGTGATCATAGACGGGAGCGGCGGTGAGTCATCATTTACTTTCACGACACCCGGCGGGGCGGACGTCATAGTGGTGGACAGTCCGGTCGCGGGCCAGAACCGGGTGTCGGGGACCAGCGATGGTGTTCCCTTCGAGTCCGTAACGTTCAGCGGGTTGGAAACTTTTGTGATTGATGCCGGTGCGAATGACACCGTCGATTCCTGTGACGACACAGTCACGATCCAAGATGCATTCTCCGCAACACTTCTGGAGAACTTCACAATCCGGACCGGCACAGGCGATGACACACTGATTGTGCAGACTGCCGCGCTGACACTTCCTGTATCGGGAGGATCTTTCACCTTCGACGGAGAGGGGGGATCCGATACGGTCATCGGGCCCGCATCTGCAATGACGTGGACGATCACGGGCGGTGGCGGCGGGTACATGGGCGGGTCAGCCGGGCTGATTTTCAGCAACGTTGAGAGCCTGGTTGGTGCTGCAGGTGTCTCCGACACATTCGTTTTTGAGGACGGCGCATCTTTCGCAGGGAGTATCAACGGCGGTACGGGCGCCGTCAATACCCTGGATTACTCGGCCTACACCTCTGTTGTGATGGTCGATCTGGGTGCAGGTACGGCAACCGGGACCTCGGAAATATCCAACATTAGACGCGTTTTCGGCGGCTCCGGGGATGATTACCTGACGGGCAACGGCGATGCAAACACCCTAAATGGCGGTGCCGGCTCAGATACTATTGATGGCGGCGCTGGAAACGACACCCTTGCAGGGGGCGAGGGCGCCGATACATTCGTTTTTGGGGATGCCTGGGGCACTGACACAGTGATCGCCGGGGGTGTAGATCCCGACATTCTCGATTTTGCGACAGTGGAGGTCGATCTCTCCTTATATATATACGCGGACAACACAGTGTCCGTTTCGGGTGCAGGCGGCAGCCTGGGTCCGATTGCCGGGATAGGGCAACTTATCGGCGGTGCGGGCAACAATACGTTCGTGTTTTCCGACGGTGCGGTTGTCGCGGGTGAGATTGACGGCGGGTCGGGTACCGTCAATATGCTGGACTATACAGCATATGCGACCCCCGTCGAGGTCGACCTCGGAGCGGGCAGCGCGACCGGCACCACCGGCGTCAGCGGAATCCAGTCCGTACAGGGCGGCTCCGGTGACGATACACTTGCCGGCGGCGTCGGTGACGACACGCTCTCGGGCGGCGACGGTTCCGACACGTATGTCTTCTCGAGCTGGTGGGGCACGGACACGGTAATCGATCTCGGTGTCACGGGGACGGACGTTCTCGATTTTTCCGCTCTTCCCGCGGGTGTTATTTTTACCATCAGCGCGGCCGGTGGCGTATCCGCTACCGATGTCAGTGACGATCTCGAGTCAGCCACCGGCATCGAGAATATCATCGGCGGATCCGGTGACAACCGGTTTGTGTTTGAAGACGCAGCGATTTTGAACGGCACCATCGACGGCGGCACGGGTGATGGGAACACGCTGGACTACTCGGCCTACACGACGGCCGTTGTTGTCAACCTGTTGGTAGGCACGGCCACGGGCACGAACGGAATTGCCAACATACACAACGTTACGGGCGGCACGGGTGACGACGTGTTGGCCGGGGATACAGGTGACAACGTTCTTGTTGGTGGTGAGGGCTCGGACACTTTCCAGTTCTCGGCGGGATGGGGCTCCGACACGGTTCAAGACTACGACATGACCATTCCCGACACGCTCGACTTCTCCGCGCTCGCCAGCCCGCTGTTCTTCACACTGCACTCGGACGGCACGGTGTCGGTGACCGACACGGTGAACTTCCTGCTGAACGCGGACGTGATCGACAGGATTCTCGGCGGATCAGGCGACGATCAATTTGCATTCGAAGAAGATGCGGAGTTTCACGGCACCATCGACGGCGGCGGTGGAATCGATACTCTCGACTACAGTGCCCACACAATCCCGGTGACGGTCGACCTGGTGGCGGGAACGGCCACGGGCACCAACGGTGTCACCGGCATCCGCAACCTGATCGGCGGAGCGGGCGATGATGTGTTGACGGGCAACGAGTTGGCCAACGAGATCGATGGCGGGGCCGGCAACGACGTGCTTGCCGGTGGAGCGGGCGACGACACACTTGCCGGTGGCGTTGGCGACGACACCTACGCGTTCTCCGAGGGTGGTGGTACGGATGTCGTTGTCGAGAATGCCGGAGAAGGAATCGATACGTTCGACTACACCGCGTTCACCGTGGCTGTAGCGGTTGACCTTGCGGTGGGCACGGCGACCGGTGCATCGGGAGCGGCCAACATCGAATGTGTTGTCGGGGGACTGGGCCAGGACGATTTCGTCGGAACGGATGATGATGACACGTTCTCGTTCGAAGACGGATGGGGAACCGACACAGTGACCGACTCGAGTGCCGCTGACAGCGACACGCTCGACTTCTCGGTCGTCACTCAACCGTTGACCATAACGTTCGGCGCGGGCGGCACGGTGTCGGTAACCGATACCGTCAACTTCGTGAGCGGCGCAGCGATCATCGAGAGGGTCAACGGCGGACGTTCGGATGACACGTTCCTGTTCCTGGACGGATGGGGTAGCTTCACGATCGGCAACGCAGGTGAGTTCGACGAAGACATTCTCGATTTCTCGGCTGTAACAACAAACCTGACTTTCACGATCCATGATGACGGAACAGTTTCCGTGACCGACGGGGCGAACAGCCTCGGGGCATCGGTCGGCGTGGAGAACATCATAGGCGGCCAGGGCAACAACACGTTTGTGTTCGATGATTACGGCTATCTTGACGGCTACGTCGACGGCGGCAGCGGCGTTGTGAATGCCCTGGACTACAGTGCATACACGACCGCCGTGTCAGTCGATCTCGACCGCATGGACGATCCCACGACCGACGGGGACGTCTTTGTCGGATACGCCACCGGCCTGAAGGGGATCAATAACATCCACGCGCTGATCGGTGGCGCCTCATCGCTCGACAGTCTCAGGGGTCAGCGTGCCGACAATACCTGGTCGGTGACCGGTGCGGATACCGGATCAGTCAACGGAGCGTTTGCGTTCTCCGCTATCGAATCGATCATCGGGTGGTCGGATTATGACGACACTTTCGTGGTGGGTGCGTCCGGCAGTCTGCGTGGCACAGTGAGCGGCAATCCTTACGTGGCGGACAGCGGCATCGATTCTCTCACATTCTCCGGCGGCACCTTTACAACGGTGACATATACGACTGCGGCGGCAGATGCCGGTGCCGTCAGTCGTGATGGAACGACTCTCAATTTTGCAGGGATAGAATCGGTCACGGATACGTCGACAGCAACCTCTCGTATATTTACGTCTGCCGCCGACAACACGGCGGTCGTGACAGTCGGCGGGTTCCCCGTGAAGGACCAGGTCTGGACCTTAACCGTGGATGATACTGACTACTTGCACACGGTGAGTGAGAACGACTGGTTATCCGACATTCTCAACGGGTGGGCCGGTCTGCTCCGGGCCGACGGTTACCTCGCTTCCGTGCAGGGAACTTCCTTGTGGGTGACGGCGTCCGGAACGGTTGCGTTGACTGCGGAGACAGATGTTCCCGATTCGGCGATCGCCTCCGTAGACGACGTAGTAGACCATGACATCGAACTGCGTCTCGACATGCCCGCATCCGACCTTGTTATTAGTGAGACGGGCAACGGTTTCAGTCTGTTCACTCTTGCTGTACCGGCGACTTCGCTTGTCATCAATGCGGGCAGGGGGGATGACGTTATCGTGGTCGGCCAATTCGTGTCGACCGCGACGATCTCGGTGAACGGCCGTGGCGGCGCAGACAGCATAATCTACGATGTGCAGGCCGACGGCACGGCCCGCGACATCACTTTCGGCGCAGGATCCATCTCTCTTAACGGTTCCGCGGTGCTGACTCACAGCAATGTTGAAACTCCGAAGGGTCTGGTCATAAACGCCACCTCCGGGGCGGACCAGATTGCCCTCAACACCGCCGGCGCGCGATACATCGTTACAAGCACGAACGGCACTTTCCAGCCCGTGACGTTCGATGTACCCGACTCGCTCGCCATCAACGGCGGCGCAGGCGATGACAGTATTACTCTGGGAGTTACAACGTTTGTGCCAACGCTCGAAGTGGACGGTGGCGAGGGACTCGACAGCCTGGCCTTGGGCACCGGCACTTTTACGCGATTGATCTACGGCACGAACAACGAAACGGTAACCGGCGATGCGACGGTGCAGAACTTGGAGTTCGACGGTCGGGTGTCCATTGCCAATCGTATGCGCGTTTACCGGCCGGAGGCAGGGAAGCTCGCGATCGAGGATGCGACGGACATCGGAACGCGGACCACAATATTCCGCGACCCGACCATGTCCCTGGTTATAAATACGGGCTACAACGCCCCGCTGACCACGGAATACGTCTATATTGAGGACCTCGGCAACTTCAATGCAGATCTCACGATTGACGGCGGGAGCCTGAACAAGAACCTGGATGGTAGTGACAGCGTTGTTTTCCAGGGCGACCTTTTCCTCAGTGGTCACTCGCTGACTGTAAACTCAGAGACAATCACCATTAACCAGAATGTAACCGTATCGAGCAGCTATGCAACGGGAGCGGCCGGTGCGATCACCTTCAACGGCTACGACATCACGCTGGAAACCGGTGCACAACTGCTTGCCACGGGCCTCACCGATGCGGACATCGCTTTCAACGCTATCGACAATTGTGCCCTCTGGACTCCGCTGCTCGACATTGATATTTCGAATGTGAGCGTCACGGTGAAGAGCGGTGCGGTGATCGAGGGCCGTGATGTGACGATCCTGGCTAGCGCCGACAGCCGGAAGATCTATGCGTCCGAGGGTTCATTGGCCGGCAGTGCGTTGGACGCAGTGGCGGGTGTCATAGAAGGATTGCTGACATTCGAGGCGACAGTGGCGTATTGCGAGTCCAACTCTTTGATTGATATCCAGGACGGTGCTTCGATTACGGGCCGGAACTTCACCGCCTATGCCAGCAGCTACGCGAACCCCTCGGTCTCGCCCACGGTCGCGCTGGTCTTTGCCGGGGCTGCCGGTGTGGCAAATACGAGCGCGATAGTAACGATTGGCGGCGACATTACGACGACCGGGGATGCCGTAATGCGTGCTACCACGGACCATACGATTAACGTCGTGTCGGATCCGACCGCGATGAAAGGTATTGCGACATCCGTGGCGGTAAGCGTGATCCTTTCGGATGCTACAGTCCACGTGACCGACGATGCGGTTCTCAATATCGACGGCAACCTCAGTCTCATGGCCGACACCATTGACCGGAACCGGACCATGGCACGCTCAACTGCGGGCAAGGACGGCAGCGTAGGGATTGCCATTGCAGTATCCGTGGAAATCGGTGACACCAACGCATGGCTGGACGGCACGGCCACGGTTGGCGGCAACGTCCTGGTGACTGCGACAGTCAGCCAGGACTCTGTGCCGATAAAGAAGATCTTTATTCTCCCGACAACAGCGATCGGGACATCGGCCGAGGCTGGCGTCGGGAGCAATTCGAAGGGCGACGTTCTCGACGATGCCAAGGCGTCCCTGATGTCTCCGATCACGACCGCAGTAAAGGGCTTCATTACCAGCAAGATCGTCAACAAGCTCAAGGAGCCGGCTATCGGTCCGCAGCCGCCGGGAGACTTCAATACATCCTTCGATATCGGTGCGGCAGTCGCGGTATTGAGTGACATCAACCGCGCCAGCGCGCGTATCGGCGACAGCAACGAAGATGTGGACGGGCAGAACGGTTCGGTCATAGCCGGCGGCTCGGTGACGGTGACCAGCAGCATCGGCAGTTCCCCGTACGTAAGCTCCAATTCATCGGTGGCTAACAATCCCGACACGGCAGGTGCAAGCAGCGCGAGCAAGTTCTCCGGTTCACTTGCAGTGACGGTCGGGATCACACACAACGATGCGAGCGCGCTTATCGGGGCCGGCGCACAGGTGGATGCCCTGGAGACCATCACCGTCGATGCCAAGGCCGAGAACAACTACTCCTGGGAATACGGATGGAATCTCATATATCCGTTCCTTGAAGAGGCTACCTACACCACCGAGGACGACGTTTCCGACATAACCGTGATGCCCGGAGAGACCGTGGAGGTATGCGACAACCACACGGGCGGCGGCGATGTAGGCACGTGGTACGAATATATAGGGATCGGCCCCCGGGAGATCAGCCTGATTGATGAAGACTTCAGTGACGAAGCCGTCTGGGAAGGAAGCAATCCGACAACGACCAAGCTGAAGACTTTTACAGAGAACCTGCTTACGTATCTGACCGGCGACTTCGGTGTCTCGAACTGGATAGGGAACACCTGGACCCAGGCCACCGCAGAGGGTGATCAACTGGCAGTGGCGGGTGCGCTTACAGCAGTCTTCCTGCAGCACGATGCCGAGGCGGTCATAGCCAGTGGTGCGCTCATCAACCAGCGTGACCAGTCCGGCGATACGCAGGACGTCGTGGTGACCGCGAGCAGCGCGAACCAGGCCGTGCACCTTGGCGGCAACGTGGCCCTGCCGAGCATCTCCGCCGCGTCCGACAAGCCAACGAC
>SPBP01000481.1 GCA_004525935.1 Lentisphaerales bacterium
GATTATGACTGGACCGCACCCTACAAGGTTACCGTCGCCAACTGGGATGAGGGTCACCTGCGGCAGGGGCAGACCTGGATCTTTGCTTATATCGACGTTGATGGCAGCGGGAGCTGGGAAGATCCGGAGCCCGCCGGTATATCTCAATACCAGCCCATTGAAGTATCGTGGGGCGACGTGCCCACGGTTATCATAGGCTTGTCTGATGAACTTCCAGGCTTCCCGAGATTCTCGTGGACGGAAATCCCGGGCACCAATGGGTACAACGTTGTCATCAGGAACCTCAGTCTTCCGGGTGCGCCGACGGTGCTTACCCGGTTCGTCAAAGGGCCTCGTGCGTACTTCCACGAAGGAGACTACATGTACTCCTTGACCAATGCCCTGGGCAATTACAGCTTCCAGTGGTTTGTCAACGACGAGAGCGGCACGTTCAACGTGCCGTGGCCCGGCACGTTGACGCAGCCTGTCGCGCTTGCGCCGGTTGGCAATGAATACCTTGTCCTGTCCAAGAACACGTTCAAATGGACCATGGACGAGATGGTCTCCAAGGTGCGGATTGAGATTATGGCCGGCAGCCCTACCAATACGCCTGTAATCAAGCATACGTTGATAGGTCCGCAGAGAAACTGGGATGGAACGTATGAGTTCATCCTACCGCCATATGCTGGCGATATAGGCCTCGGCTCAGGGATCTATTACTGGAGAGTGGTCAGTATCAACCCGCGGACCTCTGCCGCGTCGGCGCCGGCTCAGTTCACGGTCGATCTGTCGACTTCCACAGACGGTCCGTATAATCTCTCGGGCACCATCACCATCGACGGAATCTCGGTGACGGGAGGAATCTTCATCGTCCAGGCTCTCGACAACCCCGGCTTCAGCGGCATGCCGCTGGCTGAACAGCACGTTCCTGCTGACGGCCCGTTGACGTTCGTCCTGGAAGGACTGCGGGCGGCCACCTACTATGTCTGGGCATTTCTTGACCAGAATGGCAACGAGGTCCACGATGTCTTCGAATCGTTCGGCTACATTGCCGATGCGACCTCGAAGTACAAGCCGCCTTTGGATATCATCCTCGGTGCGAATCTCTACGGTGAATCCATCTTGATTCACCATAGAGACACTGATCGCGACACATTACCCGATGCGTGGGAGTACCAGTACTTCGGTGACCTGATCTCTGCAGATCAGACCACCGACTCCGACTCGGATGGTATACCTGACGTAACTGAGTACATGTTCGGGACAAATCCGACCAATCCCGACAGTGATGGCGATGGACTCAGCGATTACGACGAAGTCTACGTTTATGGGACCAGTCCGACATCGACGGACAGCGACGGGGATACGCTGAGCGACGGATATGAGCTGTCGGTCGGATACGATCCGATGAATGACGACGATGACAGCGACGGGGTTCCAACCGGTGTCGAAGTCACGTGGGCCGGTGTAGCCGGATACCTGGTCGGGCTCGACCTGAACCCGATGCTCACCGACTCCGACTGGGATGGCGTGACGGATCTCATGGAAATCGCTGCCGGCAGCGATCCGTTGTCCGGGTTAAGCGCCAACACAATATCGATCTCGGCCGTTGGCATTGATACGAATGGGCTTCCGGTCGTTGAATGGGATATCTACTCGAATATCAGGTCTGTAGATGTGCGCTATACTCTCCAGTACAGTACCGACTTGATCAACTGGAGCGCTATTGGCAGCGCGCTGACGGACGGGGATTCCAACACGTCAACGAACATTACGGATACCGTCGCCAGGACAAACACGCCGGTCGTATACTACAGGTTGAGTCTGAGTATTGACTAAATTGGATGTTTCTGGGCGGATGGGACGTCATTTGTCACCGAAACCAAGGGCACTGATGGTTTTTTTTGTTGTCGGGAGAAAGGGACGCGCGTAATATCACGCTGTTTTAGGCAGCAAGGGGAGAGAATACAATGAGTCGAATAGTGAAATGTTTGGTGCTGATTGTTGCAGTTGCGATGTATACAGGGTGCGAGTGGGATACCGTTGGCGAAGACGAGGAATCCTGGAATGACGCATACGGATGGGTAAACTTTTCAGGAATGTACAGGGC
>SPBP01000413.1 GCA_004525935.1 Lentisphaerales bacterium
AAGACCGCATTAAGGTCTCATTCAAAAGGAGCCCCGTTTTGATTCACAAGGGTATCTCTTTGGTCCTGCTTTCGTTTCACAAGGATAGAATGCTGTATTCTGTTGCGAATAGCAAGGCTAATTGAGTCTTTTGACGAGCATGGGGAGACCACTAACCGCAAGGGATGGTGCGGAGCGGGAGGGAGTAACGGAGTGATGGAGTATTGGAGTGATGGAAAACCGCAGGGGATCCAACCTTTGGCGCGACAAGTGAGGTTACGGTCCTTCCGGGTTTCGTGTGGGTAGCCCCTACATCTTGTAGTGCCTTGCATCGAAAAGGGAGGCTGGCGATGCAGGACACCGAATTGTACATGAGACTGTTGAGTTTGGGGCAGGCATGGCGAGTTCGCGAGGTCACTCTGGACATGGATGCGAACCGCGTCGATGTGTGGGTTGAGACCACCGAAGGCGGAACGTGGTGTTGTCCGGAATGTGAGGCGGCCGGGTCGATTTACGACCATACGGGAGAGCAAGCATGGCGGCATCTGGATACGTGTCAGTGCCGGACGTATGCAGATGGCCTGTGGCTTTCGCAATCGCAACCATTACAAGCTGGCCATCTACTTCCATTGCGGCGGTCTCGACCGCTATCCGGGAGCAGCGACATCATGACCACTACATGTAGGGGCTACCCACACGAAACCCGGAAGGACCAATTAACATAACGCACGATGCGGGTCCATGCACTTTGTAACAATTCGGCAGACCCGTTCAATGTCCATTTTTGTCATCGATGTTCCGGAGGGAAGGCAGAGACCGTCGTTAAACAGGCGCTCGCATACCGCGCCGCCATACATGGGCGCGTTCATCTGCTTGTAAACCGGTTGCATGTGCATCGGTTTCCAGAGTGGGCGGCTTTCGATATTCTCCGCCTCCAGGGCGTGCCGAATCGTTTCACGATCCGTACCGGCGGCGTTCGAATCGATCAGAATGGTCGTCAGCCAGGAATTGGATCGATAGCGTTCGTTTGGTTCCGTGAGGAAAGAAATCGCCTGCATTGGGCTCAACCGCTTGCGATACCGTCGATTGATCTCGCGGCGCTTCTGGACGAACGTGCGACGGCCATGATCTCGTCAAGCTTGGCCGGCATGCCATACAGGTGAACGAGAACGATGGCGCTGGGGTACCGGCCGGTCTTGCGGTGACGGTCCTCGATGGCCTCTTTCAGCAAAACGGGATCCATATTCCACGTATCCGGTTCCGAATCCACGAAGACCGGCGTGGCGCCGACGTAGACGATGGGATTGGCGGAGCGCAACTGCTGCCGACTGTCCCCTGCCAACTGACAACCGCCTACAGCAACCCGACGGCTTCATGAAGGGAAACGGCTCGGCAACCTGATGCTCCCAGTGGATAGCCGGCGCTTGTGCGGCACACCACCGCTTGACTCTCCATGACGTCGGGCCCGTAAAGCCGGGTGAACGAGGCAAGCCCCTTCAGATCATCCGTGCCGGGGCGTTCGGATGCCTTGACTTCCATGGCGATCACCCGTCGATGTCCGGTTTCGATCAGCACATCGACTTCCTCGCCATTCACGGTTCGCCAGTAATAAAGGGAGGTCGCTTGCCCCGCGTTGAGGACGGCCTTGCGGCATTCCGAGACCACGATATTCTCCCAGATCGCGCCCCAGGCGGCGTTGGCCATGACATCGGTCCATGTTCGAAACCCGAAAAGATACAACAGCAGTCCGGTGTCCTGAAAATATAGTTTCGGCGACTTGATCAGCCGCTTCCCCGGGTTCACGTGCCAGGGCTCCAGGAGGATGAGCTGATGACTTGCCGCCAGCAGTGAGATCCAGGTTTTGGCCGTGCTGACGGCAATCCCGACGTCACGCGCCATTTCACTTAGCGAAAGCAGTTGCCCTGTGCGATATGCCGCCGCTCGCAGGAACCGATCGAAATCGCGAAGGCTCCCGATATTCAGCATGTTTCGGACGTCACGCTCCAAGTAGGTTGCCAGATACGACCCCAGCCAGAGTTCTCGATCCAGTTCCGGGCGGGCATGAAGTTCCGGCCAGCCGCCGCGCCAGGCCAGGTTGTCGATCGCCGATGTGGTCCGGGCCCCGACTTCCGTCAGGCTGAGCGTTGGCAGTGTCAATACGGCACACCGCCCGGCAAGGGATTCGGTAACGCCCTGCATCAGTGCGAAGTCCTGTGAGCCTGTGATGAGATACTGGCCGGGGCGCTTGTCCTGATCCACGGTTGCCTTCATGTAGCGAAGGAGTTCGGGGGCATACTGAATCTCGTCCACGATCAAAGGCGCGGGATGGCGTTGCAGAAAGGTTTCGGGTTCGCTTCGCGCCGAATCGGCTTCAGCAGGCAAATCCAGGCTCACATAGTTCGCTGCCGGCCAGACATGGCGGCAAAGAGCGGTCTTTCCCGCCTGTCTGGCGCCGGACACCAACACGGCCGGAAACTGCCGCAACGCCTTCGTAAGGCGCGGGGTCAGCGACCTTTCTGTCCAGTGTTGTTTCATATCGCAGATAATATGCGTTGACGCCGCAATCTGTCAACAATCAACCGCCCACCGCAGGTC
>SPBP01000253.1 GCA_004525935.1 Lentisphaerales bacterium
CGATACGTAGGCTGGCAGCCGTTCGGTGGGCTTTACCGAGAAGTGTATCTTCTGCATCGGCCGCGCATTCGACTTGAACACCTGGAAACGACGACTACCCTCGCCGGGGACGGGACAGCGCATCTTGCGTTTGCCGCCGAACTCAGAAACGGCGCTGAATCAGGTTATGTCGATCCGGTGACCGTGTCGCTGATGGAGAACGGCAGAGTCGTGGCGGAGACATCCTGTCCGGTGTCTGTGTCCGCCGGTGGAGTGACAAATGTCGCGGCGGCACTCATTGTGCATAATCCGCGACTGTGGAGTCCGGACGACCCATGGCTTTACGATTTTCGGGTGGCGTGGGGAGCCGCGGCCGGGAAGTCGATCAAGTTCCCGGTCGGGTTGCGGGAAATCGCAGTCCGGGACGGGAAAGTGTTTCTCAACGGCGCAAGGTACTGGCTGCAGGGCTTTGGCCAGCACGAAGAGTATTGGAAAGAAGGGCCCTGCATAACCACTGATCACAGGCTCGCAGACCTGGAACTCATGAAGAATACCTATAGGGCCAACTCCCTTCGGCCGGGCCACTATCCACACCATCCCGAGCTTTACAGCATGTGCGACAGGCTTGGCCTCATGGTCTTCTCAGAGGTCCCAGCGTGGCAGGTAGATTCCAATTACATGGATTCCGATGAAGCATGGCGGGCCTGGCTTGAGCCCCAGTTGCGTGAAATGGTGGAAAGTCAACGGAATCATGCCTCCGTGGTTGCATGGAGCGCGTCCAACGAAACGCGGGGCTGCTACCGCTATTTCAAGAGAGCCAACGATTACTTTCATGAACTCGATCCGTCCAGACTGGCGATCCTCGTTATGGATTCGACATATGATCCGGCCTCGGCAGAATTTTCCGATCTGTGCGCCAGGAACTTCCACTACGGTTGGTACCATTCGGAAACCGTTTACGGTATCCGGGCGGCGCTTAAGCAGACCCTCCAGATCGCGGGGGGGAAGCCGATCTGGATAGCGGAGCAGGGCGGACTCGCAAGTCGGGAGAATCTCTCGGGCGCATATGGCAGCGAGGCACGCGGTTCGGAGCAGTACCTGGACAAGATCCTTCGGTACGGGTTCCAGTATGCAGCCACAGAATCCGATGCAGTTGCCGGCATAACCATCTGGTCCTGGACCGACTTTCACGAGAACAACCGTATCACCGCGCACGGCATATTTGATGAAAAGCGCGAACCGAAACTGGCCGCCTACACGGTCTGCAATCTGTTCAGGGGCGACATCAGACTTTTCATATGCGAGGACGACTGTTCCACTTCTACCGGAAAGCTCTGGTCGGCCTCGTTACGATGCTTTAATCCACGTCAACGCGAACAGAAGGGGCTGAAGGCAACCTGGCGCATCCTGGCGGGGAGCGAACAGCTCGATTCCGGGACTATCATATTCGATGTGTCGGCGAAGCGAGCTTTCGAGATTGGAAAGGTTGAATGGGCGATGCCTGCCGGCTTCTCTCCCAGCGCGTGCACGTTGTGGGTCGAGCTTCGGGATGCCGATGGCAAATGGCTGCACACCAACAGCTCGATGTTCGATGCACGCGTGCGTGAAGATGACCGTAGCGACATTGCAGCGTTCCGCACGGGGATTCTGCGTGTTCAGACTGTCGACGATGGCCGGCCCATGGATGGCACGTGGGCAATGTTTGCGGGGATCCGTATGCCTGTCTACGCGGGATGCGGATTGATCGTTCCGTTGCCGCCAGGAGAATATGCTTTCGAGTTCTGTGCCGAGGGCAGGGCTGCAATAGCAAAGACTGTAACTATCCGTGAACAGTCAGCCACGGACCTGGTCGTCGACTTTGCAGGGGATGATTCGGATGGGAACTGATCATAAGGCGCGACGACTGCCCGCACTCGCGTGCGCGGGTTATGTGCTCCTTGCGGTCGTGATCTGTTCAGGTTACATGCTGTTCGGGGCGTTCGATGATGACGAGTTTCAACATGTTCATTTCTCATGGCTCATACGGCATGGAAGCACGCCGTACGTTGATTTCTTTGAGCACCATTCGCCGGCGTATCACCTTATGCTCTCGCCGCTGGCCTGGCTCGGATCCGGCAGGCGCCTGATATTCTTATACAGAACGGCAAGCGTGATGTCGCTTCTTGGCGCACTTGCGCTGACGTATCTACTTTGTCGTCGAGAAACAGGACGGAACCTGCCGGCTCTGTTCGGCGTCACGGCGTTGCTCACGGTACCCATGTTCCTGGTCAAGATGATCGAAGCCAGGCCGGCGTCTCCCGCGTTGCTGTGCATGGCTGCGGCGCTGTACCTTGTGTTCGGGTTCGAACCCGGTTCGAAGCGCGCGCGGCGGCGTGTTTTTTTCGCCGGGATCCTGACCGGCCTGATGATCCTGTTGTCTCCGAAATACGCATTTACGGCGGCGGGATTGTTGTTAGCCGCGGGCATTGTGCACGGCGGCACCTCTGTTGGCTATTTCCTGGTCGGGATGGTCGCCTCTGCAATACCCCTCTTTCTGTGGCTGTGTGGCAGAGGCGCGATGGGTGGATTCATCGAGTCGGTAGCGCTTCTCAGTCTCAAGTGGAAACGTCATTTCCCGGCTGCAGGCTATCTCGTGGAAGGCTTCTTGTCTGCCGGGCCATTGATAGCAGTTGGAATCGCGGGATTCCTGAGCATGATATGTCTGAGGGCGCGGCGCAGGCGGGCCATAGCCTACGTGTCGGTTCTTGCAGGATCAATCGCAGGAATATTCATCAGTCCGATCCCATTTCGCCAGATGTACTTGCCTGTCTGGCCTATGTTTGCCGTTGGCGCGGCATGGCTTCTGAGGGAGCTGTTCGATTCTGATGCCGACCGGGCAGGTCTTCGAGTCGGCATCGGGGTACTGCTGGTTGCTTTTGTCGCCCCGGGAATTGCCACCTTCTCACGGCTCTACAGTCACAGCAACGTTGAGGATCTGCAGCTGATGCAGCGCGTGGAAGAAATCGATCCATCGGGTGGGCCGGTATTTGACGGGCGCGGCCTGATGTTCTACCGCCCTCATGTTGGTCGACATGCCTGTATGCACGAAGGGATCCTGATGATGCTTGATGCCGGGGAGTATTCCAGGTCTGTTCTCAGCGCACTGGGCGAGGCAGGGCTCCCAACTGTGATCGCTGATTACCGAGTCGATCAGATGCCTGAGGGGGTGCGTGACTTTATAGCACGCCGATACAGGCCGGATGCGCTTGATGTGCGAGTCATGGTTCCGGGAGTGAGCATTGATCGCGCGCAACTGGCCGGCGGACCTGCAGTCATGAAGATCGAGGTTACGGGTACGTATCAGGCGAATTGGCAGGGGCCAGGTGTCGTGCTGATCGACGGTCTGGCGCTCAGTAATGGTGGGGAGTTGCAGATGGGAGCCGGAAAGCATGCGGTCGAGGCTTCGGGGTTCATCATGGGCTGTGAGATTACACTCAAGAGGCGAGAATGAACAGGAGCGCCCCGGCATTCAATATTTGCGTTGTCGTCGCAGTGTTGCTGACAATTATAGTCGGCTCGTTCGCACTGCAGCATATAGTCATGACCCTTCGATATCCATATCCGGTCGAGTATGGCGAAGGTGTGATTGTCAACTGGATACGTGCGGCGGCCGACGGGCGCCCACTCTATCCGGCTGTCGGCAATTCGGCTCCGTTTCTTCACAATCCTTATCCCCCGCTATTCTATCGGATGGCCGCCGTTGCGTGGAAGCTGACGGGTAAGCCCGGACCGTTCGTTGTGCCGAGAGCATTCTCCGTGATTTCATTTCTGGTTTGTGCCCTGGCGATATTTGCAGTGGTGCGCGTTCGCGAGTCGGTCGTGTCTGCGTTGGCTGCCGCCGGACTGTTCGCGCTCTCGCCGGTTACACTTCGCTATGCGGCCATGGGACGGGTCGATATGACCGCACTCGCTTGCGCACTTTGCGGGCTGTACGTCCTCGACAAGTATCGCTCTAAGGGCGTGGGCGCAGCGCTTCCGGGCTGTCTGTGTGCGTGTGCGTTCCTGGTCAAGCCGTTGTATGTTGTGCCGGTTGCGGTGGGACTGATCGTCTGCTTCGGACGGGGGTGGAAGCACGGCACAGCGTTTCTGTGTGCCGCAATTGGCGTCAGCGTAGCCAGCCTGGCGCCGGATGCACTGCGAACCGGTGCGATGGCGCAACACCTGGTAGCGCTCAACCGGTTACCACTTGCGGTTGGAACAGCGTTCAAGCTGTTCGCGGAGACCGCGGGGCGCCATGCGGTGATCATCGCTGCGCTTCCGC
>SPBP01000262.1 GCA_004525935.1 Lentisphaerales bacterium
GACGTGGATTTTCGCGATACCGGGTTGCTTCGGAAGTTCCTGACCGAACACGGAAAGTTGCTTCCGGCTCGGATTACCGGAGTTACCGCTGCGCAGCAGAGACGGATTGCAAGGGCTATTCGCCGCGCACGGGTTATGGGAATCGTCCCTTAGACGGGTCTGCCGGGTTGGGGCTTTTTCAGGCTGCGTGCGCCGGCAACAGGGGAGTTCCTGGGTGGCGCATATCCGGTGGATGGTGGAGTGTGTGCGCGGACCGGACCACTGAATTGAATGCTTAAGGAGAATGACAATGTCTGCTGAAGTGCTTTTGATGACGGATGTCAAGGATCTGGGGGCTGAAGGCGATATTGTTACTGTCGCGGATGGATTCGCGCGCAATTACTTGTTGCCCCGCAAACTAGCGGCACCGGTTACCGAGGCTACCCGTAGGCGGCTTGAGAAGATCCGCCGGGAGCGGGAGGACGTGCGCAAGGCTGAACTTGAAGAAGGGCGTGCGTTGGCCGCCAAACTGGAAGGCATTTCGCTGACGATTGCGGTCAAGGTGAGTGAGGCCGACAAAATGTTCGGGTCCGTGTCGGTCGCAGACCTGACCAGCCTGCTGGAAGAGCAGGGATTCAGCATCGACAGAAACAACGTGCTTCTCGACGCTCCCATAAAGGATCTTGGCGTTTACACTGTCAAGATCAAGGTGCATCCGGAAGTTGAAAGTTCCGTGAAGGTATGGGTAGTCGAGGAATAGCAGAAATGCCCACGGAGACCCTTCCTTCTGCTTCCGGGAATGCAGCGATGAGGCTGCCTCCCTATAGTGAAGAAGCGGAAAAGGGTGTTCTTGGATCAATACTGCAGGATGCGGCGGTGGTCGATCTGGCCATTGAGAACCAGCTTGTATCGGCCTCCTTCTATGTGCCGGCCCACAGGATTGTGTTCGAAGAGCTTGTGGACATGGCGACGACTGGCAGACCGATCGATGTGCTCACAGTAGCAAGTAGACTGAAGGAAATAGGAAAGATCGACCAGATAGGTGGCGAGCATTTCTTGTATCGCCTGATCGATTCCACTCCCACCACGGCGCACGCCGGATACTACATTGATATCGTGCGGCAGAAGCGGATGCTGAGAAGCATCATCGAGTGCGCAAGAAATGCGGAAAGCGCCTGCTATTCGTCCGACGAGGATGCGTTTGCCCTGTTGGGCCGTGTTGAGCAGAGCTTTTTCAGCATTGCGGACAGGCAGCACGGTGAAGTTGCCAGCTGGCCGGATGTTGTGAAGCGGGTAATGACCCAGATTGAGACCGTTGGCGACAACTCCTCTTCCGGTATTAAAACCGGATTCCCGGACATAGATCACTACCTTGGCGGTCTTCGACCCGGGAATATGGCCGTGTTGGCTGCGCGTCCCTCCATGGGAAAGACGTCCCTTGCCATGAACATCGCTGAGAATGTCGCGCGTGGTCACACTGGGGGTGAGGAAGCGGCGCCCGTGGGCATTTTCAGCCTGGAGATGTCACAAGAGGATCTTGTGATGAGAATGCTTTGTACATACGCCCGCGTTTCGATGCACCAGATACGGGACGGTCGGCTGGGTGGGCGCAGCGATCGACACCGATCGCTTGTCCAGGCAGCGGACGTTCTGCGGAAGGCGCCGGTTTTTCTCGACGACACGGCAGGGCTTGATGTCATGGAACTCAGATCGCGTGCGCGTCGAATGAGGAAGCGTCATAATATTCGACTTTTGATTGTCGACTATCTCCAGCTGCTCAGCTGCAGGGAATTCACCAGGCAGGGCCGACAGATTGAGACGGCTGTGATATCCGGCAATTTGAAAGCGATGGCAAAAGAACTGGGTGTCCCGGTTCTGGTGCTCAGCCAGCTGAGCCGTGCTCCGGAGGCGAGGGGGGAGGGTGTTCCACGTCTTTCCGATCTCAGGGATTCGGGCTCAATAGAGCAGGATGCGGATATTGTCCTTCTCCTCAGGCGTCCCTGCAAGTATCCGGAGGATCAGGAGCATGACGACAGAAGACTGGCAATAATCGACATTGCGAAGAATAGAAATGGGCCGACGTTCAACGAGATCAGGCTCAATTTCGAGGAGGAATTTACGAGGTTTGATTCGAGGGCGGAAGAACGAGGGGTTGACGGATTTGCGGCTGGCGAGGAGGATGACGTTTTCTAGGCTTCTTGCAGCGCCGGTATGGTAGAGACGGTCGGGTCGCGGGCGTCGACCTTGAAGTGGGCAGGGCCGGCGCCACGACTGAAGTAATTGACAGGATATCTCATGATGAAGTTCCTATTGAAAATTGCAGCAGTGATGATTGTGCTGCCGATGTTCGGTGTTTCCGCGTCGGGCGCAGTTCTGCGTGACGTGCTTGTGCGTAACGACGGCCCCGGCGAGATCGATGAAAGCTATGTGCGGGCCCACATTGTTGTTAAGCCCGGGGATGAGTTGGAAGCCACTTCCGTCTCGCGTGACGTCAGGGATCTGCTCGCAACAGGACGCTATTCTGACGTGAAGGCTGAGATTGAAGGTGAAGAAGACGGCGTGACTCTCACGTATGTAGTGCACAGAAAGATTCGGCTTGCCGGAGCGGTGACAGTTGAAGGCGGCGAATATCTCGGGGAGAAAAAGATCCGTAAGATCCTCGAGCTCGATCCCGGTGATCTGGTTGATGACGCAACATTGGCAGTTCGAGGTCAGGAAGTTGAGCAGGAATACCGCGCGAGCGGCTTTTCTGATGCTGACGTTGACTGGCTGATGAAGGAGCTTGATGAGAAGGACGGAACAGTACTGCTTAACGCTGGTATTGATGAAGGCACGGTCACGAAGATACGCGCGACTGAATTCGTTGGAAACGAATCGATTTCGCGGCTCAGGCTGAGGAAGAGCATAAGTCGCGTGAGATGGTGGAATCCGCTCAGCTGGCTGGGGTGGCGACTCTACAATCCTGATGAAGCGCTTGATGATGTAGCCGTGATCCGTGGCGAATACCTGAATAGCGGGTTCCTGGACGTGAGGGTGGGCGAGCCCGACCTGGTTCCATTGAAATCCGGCAATTACCGACTCAGGTTCACGATTAACGAAGGCATGTGTTACGTGGTTGGCGCCACCGAAGTTGAAGGCATTACGTCCTTCCCTGAAACGGAATTGCTTAAGCTGATCACGCTGAAGGATGGCGAGTCACTGTCGCTATTAGAGGTCCGGCGGAACGCGGAGCGGGTCCGCGATTACTACACGAGCCGAGGTTATCTCAGGACACAGGTCAAGCCGCTGCTTCTCAGCCGATCCGATGAAGAAGGTGGTCGCGGTGTGGTGGACGTGACCTTCCGTGTGAGCGAAGGCAGTCTGGTAAGGGCCAGGAATGTGTTTATCAGCGGGAACACTGTCACGAAGGAAATAGTGATTCGGCGGGAACTGGCAATCTATCCCGGCGATGTATTTGACGAGCCCAGTATACGAAAGAGCGAAAGCTCTCTGCGCAACCTTGGCTACTTCTCTCATGTGAGCAGTCACTCGCAGCCGACTCCCAAACTTGATGAACTTGATCTGATCTTCAATGTGGAAGAACAGCGAACGGGCAAGTTCATGATCGGTGGCGGCTTTTCGAGTATAGACGACCTGATAGGCTTTATCGAGATAACCGAAGGCAATCTCGATATTGGTTCATGGCCACCGAAGGGGGCCGGGCAGAAACTCAAGCTACGCGCCCAGTTCGGGACCAAGATGAATTCGTCTGAATTATCGTTTGTCGAGCCATGGTTCCTGGGGCGACGCCTTCGGTTGGGGTTAGACATATTTGCGACAGATCGCGATTACGACGATTACGATGTCAGGCGAAAGGGAATTGGAATCCGCATCGGGAAGCAGATCAAAATGCCCATCTTTGATCAGGTGGAAGTTGGATACCGGATCGAGGATGTCGTCATAAGCGATGTGGCCGATACCAATGAGTACACCAGGTTGACCGGCAACGGGACCGGAGAACCATACTATTTCATCTATACGAATGAACTGCGGAGCGGCATGTCGCTGAGTCTTACGAGGGTCCGGAGAAATAACTATTTCTTCCCTTCTGCGGGGCACCGGCTGGCCGTGAATGCAGAGGTTTCCGGTGGGATAGTGGGTGGGGATA
>SPBP01000178.1 GCA_004525935.1 Lentisphaerales bacterium
CGACGCCCATCAGTGGGCCGATATCCTGTATTCGATCTGTAATAACAGGCACGTTCATGAACGAGTACTTAGTTGACTCTGCGGCGCTCACCACGATGTTATCCAAATAAGGGGCGAGCAGATCGTGCACATGCTTGATGAGCGGGATGTCACAGACCGGGAGCAACGACTTGTCCCGCTGCATTCGCGTGCTTCTTCCGCCGGCGAGCAGAATAGCCGTGGAAGGTTCGCGAAGGACCCATCTATGTTCGGAAGAAGCGGTTGATAATTCAATACTGGACAGATCCAGATCGAAAGTCTGTCTGTCGAACGTCACCGTACGATCCGCCAGTCCCCGGACTGCTTCAGCCGTCGCTTTGAATGGATGCTTGCCGGGCGCTTTAACCATGAGAAACAGGCCAGGATCTACCACAGTGCGAAGGCTGTTGGACTCGCATATGAGCGATGTGGCTGGCTCGAGAATGGCAAGTAGTTCCTCGATACCCTCCCGAAGATGTGGTCGAAGCGCCCTGAGCCAGAGAACCTTGTTTGCGCCTGCCTCAAGCAGTCTGGCAGTATCCTTGCCAGGTGGTGGGTCGGTCTCTTCAGTGATACGGAATCATACTCTCATAATCGCGCGCAGCAGCAAAGATTTCCTTTCACGCACACTGGCATGTGATCGAGTTGGAGCCAATGCGAAGCCGAATTCATCTGCCGAACTTCTGTTCTCTGGAGCTGTCAAGCGTATCCTGGTTCTATCGATATTTGTCTGGAAACATGGAGTCATAATCTACTATTATGGGACAGTTGTGCTCCGATGGGGGGTGCAACAGACAACAGGGAACAGGGCACTCATAATGAAACTCGCAGTTAGCGGCAAAGGTGGGGCAGGAAAGACGACCATCAGCGCATTGATTGCGGCGGTGCTCAGTGCAGATGGGCACCGGGTGACTGCAATTGACGCCGATCCGGATGCGAATCTGCTCTCATGCATGGGGTTTCCAGAACCAGGGTCAGTTCGGCCTCTCGTTGAGCTGAAGGACCTCATTGAGGACCGCACCGGCGTAAAGCCCGGTGCAACGGGCGGTATGTTCAGACTTAACCCACTAGTTGAAGACATCCCTGAGAAGTACGCCGTCGATGTGGATGGGGTGAAGGTGCTGGTAGCCGGCGCGGTCAAGAAGGGCGGAACCGGTTGCTACTGTCCCGAGAACTCGCTGGTCAGAGCACTGGTATCACATCTGCTCATGGATGAGGGATCGGATCTCATTCTTGATATGGAGGCGGGGGTTGAACATCTGAGCAGGGGCACCGTCGGGGCCGTAGATCATCTGCTTGTTGTCGTGGAGCCGGGCTTGCGGAGCGTAGAGACCGCCATACGTATCGAGCAAATGGCGGGTGAAATCGGAATCAAACGAGTCAGTGCTGTCGGGAATCGTATACGTTCTGCGAAAGACGAGGCGCAGCTGCGCAAAGCGCTCACCACTATTGAATTTGTGGGGTTTGTTCCCTATGATGAAGATCTTCGTAAAGCGGAAATAGACGGTGTCTCCCCGGCAAAACGAAGCAGTCTGGCATATGACGCCGTCAAGAAGATTGTGAGAGAACTTCAGAGCACCATGGGCAATGTCGAGAACGCCGGCGGCTGAGGGATTTGCGTTTGCGGGCAGGCGCTGGAGACTGACAAATAGAGCTATGGTCGCAATCTGTTATTGAAGCAGTTCTGTTGATGCCCCGGAAGAGAGGCGAGACAATGACTGGAAGTACGAAGAGTCAGAAGAGAATCGTTGTCCACGCTGAAAGATGCGTAGGATGCAAGGCGTGCGAGATCGCCTGCGCAGTGGCCCATTCAGCTGCAGGAAGTCTAACGGACGCAATTGGAGCAGGCGAGAATCCCGGCTACAGGATCAGGGTAGAACAGCACGGATCGAAATCGGTTCCGATTCGTTGCAGCCATTGTGAGAATCCGGAGTGTCTGCCGGCGTGTCCCGTCGGCGCTATTACGAAAGACGCGAAGACCGGATACGTTTTTATTGACAGCGAGACATGTACGGGCTGCAGAAAGTGCATCAAAGCATGTCCCTTCGACGCAATTGTACCCAGCCCGAATCGCAAGAAAGCAATCAAGTGCGACATGTGCGTACATCTTCTCGCAAAAGGAGAACTCCCGGCCTGTGTGGACGCATGTCCAACGAATGCGCTGGTGTTTGGCGCGGATGGCGAAAACTCTGGCGCCGTAGCCTCCGATCCACATAGCATGGTCTACGGGATTGACGCCGATCTATGTAAGGGTTGCGGGATATGTCTCAAGAACTGTCCTGTCGATGCTATCTCCGGTGAGAAAAGAACACCGCACGTGATTGATCAGGTGAAGTGTACAAAATGTGGCACATGTCTGGCGAAATGTCCGATTACCGCCGTCTTCAGGACTTGATGCAGGGCGCTACAATCAGTGCCGGCGAGGCCCTGACAAACGGACTCGAATTGACCGGAAAGGAGTATTGAATCATGTCGAAGATAATCGCATCAGCAGCGATCAGAGGAGCGCATAAGCTGGTTGAACGCGCGGAAGCAGAATTGGCGAAGGCCATCGAACAGAAAGGGAAGGACCAGGCTGTCGAGTACCCGGATACTGCGTACTTTCTGCCGATCATGCTCATGCTCCTCGGCCAGAAGGTTAAAACACTGGGCGATCTGCAGGAATCGATGCAGCAAGCTCGCAATCTGCTGCCGCCAGTGCCGAGCGATTCGCTCTGGCTGCCGTATCTGGGAGGTACTCTTGATGCGGGTGCGGCGACGTTGATCGCGGAAGAAACAATTGAAGTCCTCAAGTACCTTATGGGCCCCAATCCGGTCGAAGGGATCTGGCTCGGCTTTACAAATGACGCAACCCTGCGCCTGCAGGGCATCAAGCTGGTTGACGGCAGGATGCCCGGCTTTGCCGCGATTGTCGGCGCCACGCCGACCAATGAGGAAGCGGTCGCACTCGTTCGCGGCCTTCAGGAACGTAGCATACTCGTGTTCATGGCAGGAAATTCCGGCGGCCGTTCAGTTCCCGAGCAGCTTGACGCTGAGGGGATCCAGATGGACTGGGACTCCTTTCTTGTGCCATATGGCAAAGAGATCACTGCGGCGATATACTCGCTGAATTTCGCTGCCCGTTCCGCCATGACATTCGGTGGCATCGAACCTGGAGACATGAAGGGCGCGCGCGACATCCTCATGTATAACAAGAAGCGGGTTCACGCTTTTGTACTCGCGCTGGGATCAGATCCCGACGCGCCCGGTGAACAGCTTCTGACCGACGAGAAGTACGCAACTGCGGCCGGTGCCATAAACTTCGGGTTCCCGGTAATCTCGGATGTAGGCATTCCTGAGATACTGCCCACAGGCATCTGTACCTATGAGCACGTAGTCGCTAACGTTCCCGTAGCCGATATCATCACGCGAGCAGCCGAGGTAAGGGGTTTGACGATAAAGATCGAGAAGATTCCAATTGCAGTACCGTTCGGCTCTGGATTTGAAGGTGAACGCGTGCGCAAGGAGGATATGCACGTGCAATTCGGTGGCAAGTATACTGACGCCTTCGAGTTACTGCGGATGAAAGCAATGGACAAGGTGGATGATGGCAAGATTGAAGTCGTGGGTCCGGAAGTAGACGAGATGAAGGAAGGTGAGGCCTATCCTCTTGGCATCTTGATCGAAGTGGCCGGACGAAACTTCCAGGAAGACTTCGAATCAGTCGTTGAACGCAGAGTGCACGAATACATATCCTGCGCCAACGGTATCTTTCACATGGGCCAGCGCTCTATTATATGGGTGCGGATCAGCAAGGAAGCCAATTCCAAGGGCTTCAAGGTAAGACATTTCGGGGATATCCTTATTGCGAAGATCCATAACGACTTCTCTGCCATCATAGACCGTGTGCAGGTGAGAATCATTACCGATCCAGAGAAGGTCAAGGCGCCGCTGGAGGAAGCGAAAGCTGTCTATGGGCATCGTGACGACCGCATCGGCGGAATGACGGACGAGGATGTTGACGACTTCTACTCTTGTACGTTGTGCCAGTCGTACGCGCCGAACCATGTGTGCATTGTGACCCCAGAGCGCCTGGGGCTGTGCGGCGCATACACCTGGCTGGACTGTAAGGCGTCATACCAGATAGACGAACACGGTCCTAATGAGCCGGTCAAGAAGGGTGAATGCATTGACGCAGACAAGGGTCAATGGCAGAACATCAACGCCTACATCAACACCAAGTCGAACGGGAACCTGGAACGGTTCAATGCTTACTCGATCCTCGAGGAACCAATGACCTCCTGCGGATGTTTCGAATGCATTGCCGCAATTGTGCCGGAAGCAAATGGAGTATTGATCGTGGACCGGAATTGCCAGAGCATGACGCCGGTCGGCATGAAGTTCTCTACGCTGGCCGGGCAGATAGGCGGCGGAACACAGACCCCTGGCTTCATAGGGATTGGAAAACTCTACATATCGAGCGGCAAGTTCATTGCGGCAGAAGGTGGTATTGAGCGACTGGTCTGGATGTCAAAAGGCCTGAAAGAAGAAGTCTCGGAGCGCCTGAAGACCAGGCTGGCGAAAGTCGGCAAGGAGGATCTGTTCGACAAGATTGCGACCGAAGAGGATGCTGACTCACCTGAGAAGCTGGTTGAGTTCCTTGAGAAAGTAGGACATCCCGCTCTCACTATGGACGCTATGTTCTAGACAAAGACGGCAGTATGGATATGGAAACTCGGAAGCATAGAGAACCACGGATTAACACGCATATACACGGATAATTGATCACGCGGCTATCGGTGTGCATCTGTGTCCATCCGTGGTTCAAGAAATGTCTCAATATAGGAGCTGAAACGACGAAGGAGGCGATAAATGGCCCTTACCGGTATGCAGATCTACAAGAGTCTGCCCAAGACAAACTGCGGTGACTGCAAGTTTCCGACATGCATGGCGTTTGCGATGCAGGTTGCGGGGAAACAGAAGGCACTTACGGATTGCCCTCACGTTTCGGACGACGCAAAGGGAGCGCTGTCCGATGCGTCGTCGCCGCCGATGAAACTCGTGCGTATCGGCCCGGCTGGAGAGGCGGGCGTTGAAATCGGGCAGGAAACCGTCATGTTCCGGCACGCCGAGAAATTCCACAAGGCTCCGGCGCTGACTGCGCGGATAGCATCAACGTTGTCCGATGCCGAAGCGCTGGCCAGGGTCGACGCCATCAACAAGGCCGACTTTACCCGTGTGGGTCAGCAGATCGGGCTTCGTCTGGCTACTATAGATCTCGAGGGCATTTCCGGCGACAAGGCTGTAGAGCGAGTAAAGGCGCTTTCGGCTAAGAGTCGTGTTCCGTTCGTATTGATGACTGAGGACCCATCCGTAATGTCTGTTGCCGCCGCAGCTATCAAGGATGCCAAGCCGCTGCTGTACCGGGCAACGGAAGCGAATTCAGAGGCGATGATTAAAG
>SPBP01000379.1 GCA_004525935.1 Lentisphaerales bacterium
ACCAGGAAAGGAAGGTGGCGCATGAAAAAGCTGGTAGCGCGATTTGGGAAGGCGGTCAAGGGAGTGCTTACCGGGTTCGACCGGCCTACCTGCACTTGCGACCTGTCACTTTCACTGCCTCATCCTGCCGACATCACGAATCTTCTTGTTTTTCATCGCCGTAACGGCGGGATGAGGCACTAATGAACTCAGGTCGATCCGCCGCCAAGCCGATTGTAACGCGTATACTTGACGCCCGCTTCGGCGAGAAGCGTCCTGGTCTGCTCATTGAACTCGTATTCCTGTTCGTAGATCACCTCGCCGATGCCGGCATTGATTATCAGCTTGGCGCATATGAGACACGGACTCAACGTGCAGTACAAGGTTGCACCATTTACGGAAATCCCGTGATAGGCCGCCTGGCTGATCGCGTTCTCCTCCGCGTGAGAGCACACGCATTCGCCCAGGGCCGTGCCCGTGGCCGCATCACCCGCACACCTGGCGCAGCCGCCCTCGAAACAGTTCTTGATACCGCGCGGCGTCCCGTTATAGCCGGTACATACAATACGCCGGTCCTTGACGATGACCGCAGCAACCTTCCGCCGCATGCAATTTCCGCGCCTGCCCACAACGTGCGCGATATCCATAAAATACTCGTCCCAGTCGGGTCGATTTCCGCAATTATCTCGATTCATGCAAAGAGTCTTATGTAAGTGCAGGCAATGACCAAGAGAAATCTCCTACAAACAGCGATTTTCACAGTTGTAAACTTCTCCGGTCGGATATATTCTCAGCCAGATTCACGGAGAACATTGAGGGAGCCCCTTTGACCGGCAAGAAACATATTCTTCTAGCGGAGGACGCGGAACAAACACGTCTGACGTTCTCCATAGTGTTGAAAAAGGCCGGCTACGAGGTCACTGCCGTCGAGGACGGCGTGGCGGCCCTCAGTGAAATAATGAAGAAGAAAGATGGCCCGGACAAAGTGAATCTCCTGATCACCGACGTGTGGATGGACAGGCTGAACGGGCTGGAGTTGATGGACCAACTAACTAAGTTGGAGTTGAGAATTCCGATGCTCGCCATGACGGGATTCGGAGACAAGGATCTGGTGCTTGAACTCATGCGCCGGGGTTGCACCGAATACATCGAGAAACCGTTCGAAGGCGTCGAACTTCTGAAGTGCGTTGCGAAGCTTTTCGAGAAGGCTGAGCACGATCAGAAGCAGGCATAAGCACCCCCCTTGGGCCGACGCAGCAAACCAATAGCTGCAAACCACGAATCCACGCTACCAACTGCAGAACCGCGGACCACACGGGTGAATGACATGCTTTGACAGGATACTTATCCCATCGGCCCCCGGGGTCATCCTGTTCATCCTGTCAGGCATTGTTCTTTGCGCCTTTTGTGCCTCTTCGTGGCCATCAGTGCTAATCAGTGTCCATCCGTGGTTCTGCAGTTTCCTGCGATCTCTCCACAAGAATACCGTTGTGCTTACTTGATGAGGGGAGACCGGCTCGCCGTAATCAGGACTGGGAGCCTTTGGCGCCGTCTTCCGGAACGACTATGGTAACCGTCGTGCCTTTACCTACTTCGCTCTGAATATCTATCTCGCCGCCATACCCACGGACCACGCCGTAGGCTGTTGCCAGGCCCATGCCGGTCCCTTTCCTGCCCTTCGTAGTGAAGAATGGCTCAAAGCACCGTTGCCGCACGTCCTCGGACATACCTATGCCGGTATCGGAAATCGTTATCACTGCCTTACCATCGCGCGAAAAGGAACGTACAGTTATCGTGCCGCCGTCATCTACCGCATCTGCGGCATTGAAGACAATATTCACGAGTACCTGGCGGAGATACGACTCGTTGAACCACACTTTGCCCGGCTTGCCCAGGTCCATGTCGATCTTGATGACTTTGCCGGGATCCGCACCAATTCTTTCCCACTTGGGCTTGGTCATCATGACAACGTCCTTGATTATCGGGTCAATGTCGACCTCTGTGACTTCCGCTCTTTCTTCCGGCCGATAGAACTCGCGGACACGACCCACCATGTGCCTGGCGTCGTTGGCAGCGGTATGAATACTCTTGAGCAACGCCATCGTCTGCTCCTTATTCTCGAACGTGTCGGCGTTATCGATGAGAAACTCGGACGCTGCCATGATGGGGGTGATGGCGTTATTGAAATCGTGAACAATGCCGCTGGACATCTCACCGAGCGCCTGGAGTCGCTCCTGCTGAATCGTCTGCCGCTCAGCCTTCCTCAGCTCAGTCACTGCCGACTCAGCCGATTCAGCGCGTTTGCGGAGAGTTTTCACCTGTTTCCTGAGCTCGGTCAACTCCTCGGAAGGATCAGCAGCTGTCTTCTTTCTGTCAGGCATTCGATGCTCCAGTCATCAAGTTGCTACAGCATGCCCTAAACTGGAATTGACCGCAACAACCCTCTCGCTCTAGTCGGCGCCCAATTCCTGCCCCGCCTCCTCCACCAGATCTCTCGCCTCGTCAAGCCGTTTGAGGGAACGTTCCGTTTCCATTTCTACGATTCGCCTGTGAAACTCCTCTTCCTTGCGCATACCATCCCGCAACAGGGCGGCCCTGTCTGCAATTTCCTGCTGTAACCTGGAGAGCACATCTTCGTGCTGCTTAGCGTGGACATTCGCGACCTCTTCGAGCCGCCCTGTACGCATTTCAATTTCGCGAAGCTTCGAGACCGACGCCTCTTCTGATCCCTTGCGAGCCAGTTGCCCGGTCAATTCCGCGATTCGTGAATCACTTTCGCCAAGCCTTGCGTCAAACGCTTTCTCCACCCGCCGCAATTCCAGGTCTTTCTTCTTTTCGACTTCCGAGACCTCGGCGACAAGCTCCTTGAGATTC
>SPBP01000254.1 GCA_004525935.1 Lentisphaerales bacterium
ACCCTCAACGACATCCGCTCACGCTTATCTTTGAACTCTGACCCGGTAGAACAATATCGTATTCGTTGCACCGAGATCGATTATGGCATTTGTGATTGGTGTGGGCGGTGGCATTGCGAAGATGGCGGTCCATTGATCGGCGGTTGAAGTGAAATTAGAACGACACTCAAGATATTGCCATGCTCGTTGACCGCCTTTCCAGTCAAGACGCACACCCCCGGCCTGCAAATCAAGCCCGAGGATTGAGAGGACTGAGCTGGCGTCCTGGGGATCGGTATCGGCAACATATTCACCGAGATTGCGGAGCACATCGGAGTCCGGATCGCCGTGCGCATCGTCAGCCAGCGGATTGAGGGCGTTGCCTACTTCCCATCCATCGGGCATTTGATCGTTATCTGTGTCTGCTTTGCCAGGATCGGTGCTGTTTTCATACTCGGCCAAATCGTTCAACTCGTCGTTATCATCGTCGGCGGTCCCTGCGCTATTGGTTGTGCTGCCGAATACTTCCGTTTCCCAGTAGTCGGCCATATTATCGGAATCCGTATCTACAAACTCGTCAGCGCCAAGGTCCACGATGGAGACGATGTTGCTATGGCCCGGATGATCCCAGCGCACATCGCCGTCAATGTCGGTGGCTGGGGCATTGGATGAAGTCCCGGCGTCGATGCACGGCGACGTACTCTTAAGCCGGTAGGATGGGGTCAATTGTGGATCGCTAGTGATGTTGCCATCCACAAGGTTCGTCCACCCTTGGATGCAATTCCATCGAATCACCGCGTTTGAATTGCCGCCTGATACTTGCGCGCCTGTGTTGTTGTAGACAATGTTGTTTTCCAACACGCATGGAGATGGGCCCCTAGCCTGATCCAAGTCAATTCCGCCCAAAACATCCCAAGCCGTCTTGTTGTCGACGACAGTGCAATTTTGCACAATGCCGCCTTGGCCCATCAAGGCAATCCCACCCATTGAATTGCCGGAAACCACGCAATTCCGCACACTTGCGTTGTCCGATAGGGATATCCCTATGCATGCATTGCCTATAATGAGGCTTTGGTCCAGAATTGCTCCGTCACGAATCTGAATCACCGCTAAGTCCTCTTGGGTAATCCCCGAAACAGGAGGAGGAAAAGAATGGCTCGTTGCATTTAGAGAAACAAAGCAGTTGCGAATAGTGCTCCCGCCCATAGCTTGGATGCCCGCCCCCACATCCGCATGATTTTTCTCCACCCGGCAGTCTACAATCGTGCTGTTCTCACATGCAATACCACCACCAAATGCAGGGGAATATACCTCATGACCCTCAGGATCGATGGTACGCATATGGCCTATGCCACGATTCTCAAGAATGTCGCAATTGGTAATAACGCTGCCCTGGCAATAGATTCCTGCGCCATAACTGGCGGTGTTGGTATTCATCAAGACTTTGCAGTTCTGGACTGTGCTGTTGATAGCGTAAATCCCCCCACCGAAAGTCTCACTCATGCCACCCTCCACGGTAAAGCCATCCAGCGTGGCGTTAGTCATGCTTATGCATCTGCCGCTCCCCTGTCCATCTATTGTCGTGCTTTCGGCATCATTCCGGCTTTGCAAGGTAATACCGTTGCCAAGGCTTATTGTATTGGTCAGCAGATACTCTCCATCGTCCACAATTACTATACCGTTGGATTCCGCAACATCAATGGCAGCTTGAATGCTTGTGGCAGCATTTACCCAGTTGGTATAGGGAAAGATGTCTCCACCGGAAGACGAAACATAATTCGTTGCGGCCAAACCATTAACATTAGTGGAAAAGACCGATGCCCATATGACAACACCCGTCAACGACCCAATGAATTTCCAGATTACACCTGCCTTTTTCATGTCTGAACCCGCAACGTAATTGTATCAATTTCTACAGAAATCGCCAAGTTCCTTAAAACACGCCCATCGCCTGTCGTCGCAGGTCGGGAAAATCACCACGAACAACAACTGCAAACGGCTGTTTATTGTCGAAATCAGGATCACCCTGCGGAATCGCATTGCCTGTTACGCGTATCGTGTAGGCCCCGCTTGATGGGTTCGCAATGTCAATCCCCTCAACGTTATTCACTCTATCCTGGGAAACCTGTCCGACATCATGAGAGAAGAACGCATCAACCAGAAACTCGCAATTTGTGCTCGCCCATGTAGACCCACCATTCGTCGAAATCCAGGAATTCCCAGAGCCATTTGTATTTGCCCGACAGTAGAAATGATCATTCGAGAAAGCCGCACAGATGTAGTAGTTGCTTCCCGGCAGAATGCTCGTATATGAAAAAGGGAAACACTGGTATGACGCGTATTTCTGAAAAGGCAATACGGTGGTGTTGGTCAGAACACTGCCAGGGCCACTCCCCGTTTCGCTTCTGAGTTCAATTGCAAATGTTTCGCTATATTCGTTGCACCAGATCTTGACTTTTGCACCAGTCAGCGCGGTCGGATAATTTGTGCCGGGCGTAAACTTTACTGCGATGGTCTTACCATCTACTGACCTCTCCCACTCTGTTGATTCAGAGGAATCATCTTCATAATTCCACAGATGCTCCATCATATCTGGCGTCTTCGGATTGTTCGCGAAGTTTGTTGTTCCATCCGGAGCAATGACCGTTAGATCCAAGTCATTTACAAGCGCGCCTCCGGATACGGGTGATCCTGGGTAGTCGGTCCACACGAGAGTCGCGGTCAGCGGTGTTCCAGCTTTGACCGTCACCTGATACTCGACAACGTCATTTGTTCCGATTGCATCGGAGGAGCATATGTCTGTTCCGAAGATCTTCAAGCCGGACCCCTGTAGAGAGTATAGGGTCGAATTCAGATCCGCACGCCCCCAGCCTGCAACATTGTTTGGGCGAAGATATGGAATCTCCTGAGTTCCTCCATCGGTTCCATACTGGCCCGGAGCGATATCTTTGGCTCCATTCAGGAGAATTGCCTTAATCAACGCCGCGCTCGGCGGATTCGCGACTCCCGGATATCGTCCTTCCGTCAGGTACTGGCGCACGAGAGCAGCCATTCCGGCCACCAGCGGCGTAGAGCAACTTGTGCCGCCGAACCAGGCATAGTGATCAGCATCGCCGGTATACAGCCCATAGCAACCAGTTGTGTTGGTCCCACGAACGGTCAGCACGTTCATGCCAGGAGCGACGATGTCAGGCTTGAATCTGCCATCCTCGCAAGGGCCGCGGCTGCTCCTGGCCATAATGCCATCTACGTTGTCCGAGACGTGGTCGCTATGCACCGGATCTGCGGGAAAGCAAAGGCCGTTGTTGTCGAGAGTATATTCACCCCATGTGCAGTTTGTGCTGCCACCCCATCCGTCCTCTCGTAAACTCTCAGTGGCACCTACAGTGATGCAATTCTTGGCTGTGCCAGGAGATCGTAATTGTCCGGGGAAAGCGCCATTATAACCGGCATCCATTCGGCCGCTGGAATCGGAGTCTATCCCTTCATTTCCAGCACCGAAGACAGCAAGGAAGTTCTTGTTGGACCACATGAAAGCATCAACATCATAACTCCGACTATCGTAGCGTGACCAAGCCCACGAGCCCCAACTGTCAGAGTGAATGAACAGATTGGTGTTCACATTTGTGGCTGACGAAAAGAGTCCTGTTATATCCAGAATCGTGAAGTTGGTCTTGGCCGGGGTAATTTCTGTGAGGACTTGAAAAACACCTTGGGCCTTTGGAGCCATGCCGGCAAAGCAACTTGATGGAAAATCGTCGTTCGTCGGGTTAGCGCCGGAATTATACCCGTTGCCTAACAAACATCCGGCGACCATTGTTCCATGTCCCTCCCCGAAATCGCTGAGATTCGTGGTGCCGACCATATTTGTAATAAGAAGTATCCGGCTGTTGCCCTGGCCATCCTTGAAATCGAGGTTGAGCGTGTTCGTATTGCCGGTATCCAATCCCGAATCAGCAATGCCCACAACCTGCCCCTCACCGTGGAGGCCGTATGTATCCCACACTGTTTTCACGTCACAGACGGTGTTGCTTGCAACAATGTTGCTGCATGGAGAAATGGGCAGGGATTGCTCGATCCATTTTACGACTGGAATCCGGGCAAGAACCGACAGTTTCGCCGGGTCTATCTGAATATCAAGCTGATCTTTGTGCCAGTAACTTTGTGTTCCAAGAACCTTGCCCCCCAAGTTCTCCACAGCCGTCCCGACGGCGCCTATGTCTTCGCCTTTGAAGAGAAGAACCGAAAACTTCGTTTGGTCCGGCAGGTTCTCCCGCAACGCCTTC
>SPBP01000179.1 GCA_004525935.1 Lentisphaerales bacterium
CAATACAGGACTCGATAAGAGACTGGCCGGCTTTGCTCCCGTGACGGTTACGACTAGCTGTCTCCACCCACATCGGCATCAATGTCCTTGATTGTGTCGACCGAACTCTTCGAGAGAGCGTCATCGACCTTGCTTTGATCGGCCCCGAGTTCGTTCACTGCTCCGCCGAGTTTGGAACGGATCGTATCACTGAAGACACCGAATATCGCCAGGGCTGCGATAGCAACCACTACAACGATAATGATGTATTCGACCATGCTCTGGCCGCTTTTACCTCTAACGGGATGCTTCATGCGCTATCCTCCCCCTTATTAGTACTGGTTTGCGGAAAAAAATTCTGCAGGAATCATACCACTACCGGCATCTCGGCGGCAAGAATACGTATCGGGCCCCAAATCGGCTGTTTTGGGTATTATTCTCTGTGTACCGATGCAGACATATGCCATTTCATTGTGTACAACTAGATGCTAATTTGTATCCTATTGTACACACCAAAAGTTGATAAGGAGGACTGGGTGGCTATGGATACTCTGAAGCCACGAGTTCAAGGATCCGACCCCCGTATTCCCGAAAGGATACGAGAAAGACTACCAGAATGGCCAGAGAAGCCATGAGCATGCCCGCGATAATGGCATACTCTGCCGCGGTTTGTCCGGAGCGGCTCCCGAGTCGTCTCCTCGATTGTTTGAAAAGGATCTTCATTGTGTTCGCATCAACAGGAGCATCATCCATGCCACGATCTCAGTAGCAGCACTGTGGCAACCTTTAGCATCTTGACTATCGAGTGTAAATGCCTAATGTTGGAAGTATGCGAAGAGGCTTGGTAATGCTCTGTGCCGTATTTGTGTGCCTTTCTTCGGTAGTGGTGTCTGCTGTAATCGCAGACTGGCTCATATGCGGGAAATGCGGCTACGAAAATGACGCAGACGGCAAGTTCTGCAGCCATTGCGGGGAGAGTCTGGCCGGCGCTCAGGAGATCTCGGCGGAGCAGACATCTGAGCCGGTGCCGGATGTGATATCTGAAGTCGCGAAACCGGAGGCGCCCCTTTCGATAGAGCCGGGTGTTATCGAGGCAGAATTGCAGGAGGTCTCGGAATTCCTTAAGAAACGAAACGGTTGGGTTGCCAAACTCTTCTGTGAGAACGCGATGGCACTGAACATGCTTGCTGAAGATGGTGAGCAACGTTGGGAGCGGGTGCTGAAACTGTTGTCGGACTGTGAGAAGGCGGTGAGAAGAACCGGCAAAGCGTGTCCGGACTGTGGCGGGACGGGCCGGCTGGGCAGGAAGATGGATTCCGTAACGACCAGCGGGACGACAGTTGAGATGACGCTACCTGATGCGGCCTGTCCAAGGTGCCGCGGGAGCGGCCGAATGGTAGGAGTGAATGCCCTGAGTGTCATCAAGGAACAGCGAAACGCGGCCGTCAAGGACTATGCTCTTCTGAGAACCAGCAGGAGATGGGTGTCCGTAGGGCGGGCATGGGTTCCGCCTGAGTATGACAGGAAGCTGGGCATCAGGCAGACATGCATCTTGAAGCGGACCACGGGGGCAATGTGCGAGGCGTGCCTCGGCCTGGGGCGGAGCGGCTGCACCGCGTGCAATGGGACAGGGGCGGTGAAATGCGACGAAGAGGGATGCGAAGATGGCATTATCGTCAAGCAGGTTGCCGGTCTCGGCGGCGACGGGGATCAGGCTTGGCGAAAAGAACATGTAATGAGATCCAAGTGTCCTGCATGCGGGGGCAAAGGCCTTCAGGCCTGTCCGGATTGCGTGGGCAGAGCAAGCGTGGCCTGCGAGACTTGTGGTGGCACGGGTATGCGTGTGATTTGCCGAAAGTGTGACGGTCAGGGATTTGCAACGTGTAGGAAGTGCGCGGGAAGTGGAAGATACCGCGACAGAGAATGTGCATCATGCCGAGGGGAAGGTGTCGCCATATGTTCGACGTGCCTTGGCGATGGCAGGGCAACGGACAAGAAACGCAACTGAGCTTGACGACTATTTGTTTCAGGCTTCCGGGATATCAGTGAGGCTGGATCATGCCGCAGAATGAGAAGATTGAGCTGCCCGGTTTTGAGATGATCGAGAAAGTGGGGCAAGGAGGGATGGCCTCTGTCTGGCGTGCCAGGCAGGTTTCTCTCGACCGGATCGTGGCCATCAAGGTTCTGCTTTCCCGCGCCCGCGACGATGCTGATACCGAACGGTTTGTCAGTGAGGCCCAGGCTACCGCGAAGTTGAAGCATAACGGTGTGCTGCAGATTTATGACGCGAATGTTCACAACGGAATCTACTACTTTGTAATGGAGCATATCGCGGGGTACAGCGTCGGTGAGTGGATCCGGCGCAAAGGCGTTATCCCTGAAGCGGATGCGCTTGTCGTTGCTGAGAGCGTGGCGACAGCCCTCGAATATGGATGGGAAAGTCAGCATGTCATTCACTGTGACATAAAGCCGGATAACGTGATGGTGGACGCTGATGGCTCCATCAAGGTTGCAGATCTCGGGCTTGCCAGAACAATCGGCGCGGTCTCTCGTCCCAAGGACGCGGATGAAGTGACCGGGACTCCGAATTACATGTCGCCGGAACAGGTGCTGGGTGTGCACGACCTGGACTTCCGGACGGACATCTATTCGCTTGGCGCGATGCTCTACCATATGGTCACCGGCAAGATGCTCTTCGAGGATCTGGATGGCGAAGAGGTGATGAAGCAGCAGGTTGACGGGACCTCTGATGACGCGCTGGACATGAATCCGAAGCTGTCCATGAGCATCTGCTGGCTCATAGAGAAGATGCTTACCAAGGACAGGGCTGCCCGTTACAGCGACTGGAAGGCTGTCATAACGGATCTGCACAAGGCAAGAAGGGGTGCGATGTTGGCAAGCCAGGAGCTGGCCGAAGGCGCCAGCACGATGAAGAGGAGCGCAAATCGCACTAAGCCGCGTCGCTCCCTTCAGGTTGTACCGGAGAAGGGTGGCAGGAGAATACCTGCGGCCGTATGGGTTGCGATTGCTGCTGCCGCGGCGATTGTCGTGGTGGGCATATTTGTAATTACCAGGGCACCTCCGCCTATCGTGGATCACGATGTTTCCCCGATCATGGTCGATCCGCAGGGGCCTGGCAGGGACGACCAGGCTGCAGCCCAGATGTACCGCTATGCCCTGACGTGGACACGGACTCATTCCGGCGAATACGACAAGGCAATAGAGCAGTTCCGCAAGGTCATGCGTGACACCACCGGCACGAAGTATTCTCTGATGGCCAGAGAAAGAATCAAGGAGCTGCAGGTAGAGATGGAAGAGGCAGTTGCGGCCGTCCTGACGGGCATCAGGAACAAGGCAGATGCCCTTGTTGAACAGAAGAAGTTCCAAGAAGCAAGAGCTGTGTACGAGGAGTATGCCGGCGAGTTCAGCGCCAATACCGAGGCGGCCAGGAGAGCGGGTGCGGTCGCGGTGCAGAGGCGGGCGGATGAATATGAAGTTGTGGTGAAAACCGAGCAGAAGAGACTTGCCGATGAATACAACGGCGTCCTGGACTCCATTGCGATGGCGGTCGTGGACGGCAGGTTCGCGCAAGCGATCCAGCTGGCGGCGGATGCATGCACCAGAGGAAGCCTTTCTGCAAAGTCCGACGAATTGAAGAACCTGGAATACATGTTGCGTACTGTTGCAACAATGGACTCCAAGATTGGGGAATCGTTTGCGGCGCAAGAAGGCCGAACCGTCAATGTCCCGATGGTGTCGGGCGAGAAGACTTTCAAGGTTGTGTCGGTAACGGACCGGGTGGTAGTGGGCGAAGAACGTGTCCACACGGGTGCATACACCGCCAGTAAGCGCGTGGAAATTCGGTTTGAGGATCTGTCATATGAAGAGACTATTCGCCGGCTGGGTACCGGAACGAGCGACGAGCTGCTTATAAAGAAGGGCGCACTGGCGGTAAGGGCGGGGGAGTATGAGCAGGCGCGCGAGTTTTTCTCGAAGGTTAGTCCACTGATGTCCACAAGGCTCATGGAAAGAGTCAGCGGAAGCGCTGTCGACCACCAGGAAAGGATCGCAGAATATGCCCTTTCTAACCTTCTCAAGTCGCTTGGGATAGATGCAGGGGAATTCGACGCTGCGCGTTGGGCTGCTGCCGTCAAGGCCAGGAAACTCAGCGAAGCTACAATTGGGGAAGCCAGGTCGAAGGTAGAGCGTTACCGGCGGGAATATGAGACGACGACGTTTCTGAAAAAGGTCGAACCGGTGCTTGAAGCGCTCAGCAACGGGTCGGCCGCGCAGGAGCCGGCAGGTGAATTGGATGAGGCCGCTGTTCGCAAGGCGTTGTTGTCGAGGAACAGGAGCCTTAACGCAAACGAGATCATCATAGATAAGAAGACTGCATTCCCGGGCTACCGGCTGGCGGTCAACACCGATTCGCTAACTGACCTGGGTACGCTACGAACAGTTTCGGACGGGATTGTCGAACTGGATCTGAGCAACAGCAGTGTGCGACAGCTTGGTGCCATGGGCGGAATGGCACTTCGGGCGCTTATTCTGGCCGATTCGAAGGTGAGTAGCCTCCCGCTTATGGTGGACGTACCCCTTGAATTGCTGAATCTGAGAAACACTGAGATCAGGAACTTCATGTCGCTCTCGAGATTGCGGTTGAAGAATCTCGACCTGGGCGGGACAAAGATACAGACGTTGGACGTAATCAAGAACATGCCGCTTGTTGTGCTTAATCTAGAACGGGTCGAAATCGATGACAGGGACCTGTCGGTCCTCTCGGAGATCGGGACGCTCGCCCACCTCAACCTGAGTGGCACCAAGATTACCACCATTTCCCCGATCAAGAAGCTTCGCCTGCAAACGCTGGAACTTGGGGGTTGCAGATCCCTGAACGATTTTTCCTCCCTGTCAGACATGCCACTTTCGAGGCTGGGGCTCAGCAGGGACGGGATTTCGGACCTGGACATCCTGAGAGGGCTGCCGCTGACACGGCTCGACATCTCGCACACCAAGGTAACGAGTCTCGAACCGCTGCGAGGTATGGCTCTGGTCTCGCTGAATCTGCGAGGCACCGAAGTGACAGACCTGACGCCGCTGAAGGGAATGCCTCTTCGATACGTGGATTGTGTAGGCGTGACGCCGAACGATTGGGGGCCGCTTGCAGGTATGCCGATCCAGGATTTCTACTTCTCTCCTCAACCCCAGGCGATATTGCCGCTTCTCAGGACTCTGTCCGACCTGCGCCGGATTAACGGGAGAGCGTGGGGAGCACCGCAACCCGCCAATTGACCCTGAAGCAGTCTGCGTCGTAGAGCCGCGAGCCCCCTCAGGTGTTCTGGACAATCCCTGCGTCATTTGTGCATAAGCCGCAACGACGTCCCGAACTCCGGTCTGGCTATGCCATTTTCACAGATTATGCCTGCGATCAGAGAGGCGGGAGTTACATCAAACGCAGGTGAGTAGACCCGTACTCC
>SPBP01000225.1 GCA_004525935.1 Lentisphaerales bacterium
GGACCACGGGACTACAGGACCACGGGACTACAGGACTACGGGACAACTGATAGAGAATAGAGGATAGAAGATAGACAAGATTCTCGCGCACTTGTCGGCCTATGGAGGAGAGACGCAGGGAAATACATGTGTGTGGGTGTGGGAGTATGTGAGTGTGCGGGAGAAGCTGATTGCGTATGCAACAGCAAATCCTGAACGCTGAACACTCAAACGCAACCTCAGACCCGCCTGCAGCGCTATGCGCAGCATTGCGGGCAGATGAACGCCGATATTGATAGCCACCCCGGGACGAACCTGGGGCAGACAAAGAGGCACAGGGAAGAAGAACGGAGACGTGGGCGTGGCAGGGATAATTTCAAAGAAGATCATCGAAGATATACGGTTCAGAAACGATATCATCGACGTAGTCGGATCGTATCTTTCGCTGTCGAAAAAAGGCGCGACGTTCAAGGCGCTATGCCCATTCCACAAGGAAAAAACACCGTCGTTCGTGGTTAATGCGCAGCGCCAGATCTTTCATTGCTTCGGATGCGGAGTTGGCGGGGATGTCTTCAAGTTCGTTATGATGCATGAGGGGGTTGATTTCGGGAATGCTGCGTCAATTCTTGCACAACGCTCGGGGATCCGGCTGGAATTCGACGAGGGCGACGGGAACAAGGATGATAAAAGCGCGCTGTACTCAATGATGGAACAGCTTGCGGGCTTCTATCACCGGGTGTTGACGGAAAGCGCGGCTGGGAAAGCGGGGAAGGATTACCTGGAGAAACGGAACTTGTTGGGTGATGCGGCAGCCTCGTTCAGACTGGGCTTCGCTCCGGATATGTGGGACTCAACATTGAAGTGGGCGGCGAAACACAAGTTCAGCACTGCCCAACTTGACGCAGCGGGCATGGTTGTGAAGTCGGCGAAGTCGGATTCGGGATACTATGACCGATTCAGGAACCGACTGATGTTCCCGATTCGAGATCTGCAGGGCCGGATAATAGGGTTCAGTGGACGTGTATTGAAGAGCGATGAGAAGAGTGCGAAATACGTAAATAGTCCGGAGACTCCGCTGTTCAGCAAGAGCCACGTGCTCTATGGCCTGTACGAGGCAAGGAAGCATCTTGTGGAATCAAGGGAGGCTATTATCTGTGAAGGCCAGATTGATGTAATACGCTGTCATGAGGCGGGGTTCACGTCGGCGGTGGCTGCGCAGGGCACGGCTTTTTCGGAGGACCATTCAAGGTTGGCACGAAGATATGCGGATTCGGTGGTGATCTGCTTCGATTCGGACACGGCGGGACAGACGGCTGCTATACGCACGGCACAGGTGTTTATGAGCGGGGGGCTGGTTGTGCGAATCGCTTCACTGCCTGAGGGTGAGGATCCGGATTCGTTCATCAGCAAACAGGGGCCCGAGAGTTTCCGGTCGATACTCGACAAGGGAGTGTCGGTTGTGGAGTTCCAGATCAATGTGCTGAGTAAAGGGCATGATCCGAAGACGGAGTCGGGCTTGATGCGCATTTCGAAAGCACTGTTGCAGACAATCGGCCAGGCACCGAGTGCGGTGCAACGATCGAAGCTGATTCAACAGGCGTCGGGACTACTGAACATTCCACCGGGCGCGATGGAATCGGACCTCCGCCAGGCACTGAGGTTCTCGGCCCGCAGGAATGCGTCGAAAGAGGAACCTGAGAAGCCGAACGAGGAAGAACCAGATGTCCGGCCTAACGCTGGACCGGGGCAACGCAAACGACCACGAGAAGAGATGGAGCTTGCGGAGCATATTGTGGCGTGCCCGCAACTTGGTGAGCTTGTGGCCCGATATGTGCCGTCGGGGCTGTTCGCGGATGGTGACTGTCTTGCAGTGATTGAATCTGCCGTGCAGGCAATGCACGAGAACAGTGACCTGATGTCGATTCTTGCGGAACGCGACGATCAGGACAGGACATTGACGTCGTTCGCGGCGCAGGTTCAGATGGCGCCTAGCAAGATAGTGGGAAGAGATGCTTCGAGGGAAGCTGCGGTGAAGGAGCTGATCTTGTACATCAGGAGGCGCGAGTTGAAGAAGGACAAGGACCGGCTGCTGCGCGAGATGCAGGACCCGAAGGGCAAGATTGATGACAGCGTGCGAATCCGACTTGCGGAGTTGGGTCACGATATGAAGCTGATGAAGAGCTGGGAATCGGCGAAGGACCTGCTGGACCTGGATGCATAGAGCGAACAAGGCGTGCTGTCCGATACTCGTGAAACAGGGGTCAGACTTCCCTGTGCTTTGAGATCGCTGCTATGAGGCTCTCAAATTCGCTTCTGAGACTGTCGTCACTCTTTATGTGAAGTAGATATTGTTCTTCTGTCTTGCTGACTATTCTTATAGTGACTCCGCCGACGTCTATGTGATCCTCTGCAACTTTCACTTCTTTGCCGCTATCTTCGAGGTCCTTAATGGTGTCTAAGAGGTCACCGAGCTTGTTTATCGGAATCTTTTCGAGTTTGATCATAACGGTCTCGATTGTGCTGACGGCACTTTATACTCACAGCACGGTTGCACTTCCCGGCTTCGATGCGAATTACAGAACTTAGATGGTCGTTGAGGATGTGACGCGCTGATCGCGTGTCCTGATGCCGGTCAGAATCTCATAGGGTATGGTCTCGGCCCATTGTGCAATTTCGTCGGCCCAGATGCTCTGATCTGCCTGTCGTCCCATGAGTACGACTTCGTCGCCAGGCTTGACTGTTGCTGAGGCGGAACCGAGATCTATGGCTGTGAGGTTCATGCTGACACGGCCGACAACGGGAACGCGCCGACCACCGATAAGCACGGATGCGACATTGCCAAGCCGCGTGGGATAGCCGTCGGAATAGCCGACATCGAGAATGGCGATGGTTGTGTCGCACGATGTGACGTATGTGCAGCCGTAGCCAACTGGTGAATCGGCCGGGAGTTGCTTTGCCTGAACAATGCGTGTCTTCCATTGGAAACAGGGACTGGTGTGAATCCGGGGATGGCTTCCGGGGGGTTGATAGCCGTATAGCACAAGCCCGGCGCGCACGCCGTCATAGTCCCAATCCTGATGGGTAAGGAACCCGCCGCTGTTTGAAATGTGCCTGAACGGAATTGCGAGCCCGTTGTCACTGCACTGGGCAAGTACGTGTTGGAACCGCTGGTTCTGAACAGCAGCAAAGGTGGGGTCGGGCTGATCGGAGGTGGCAAAATGGCTGCAGAGCCCGACAATATCGAGGGATGGGTTCGAAGCGAGCCGGGCAATTGCGGTGGCCGCCGTTTCCCACGCAAATCCGAGCCGACCCATGCCGGTGTCGACCTTGATGTGACATTGCAGGGGCCGGCCTGCGGCAGAGGCAGCAAGGGCGAGGCCGTGTTCGAGGTCTGCAATTGCTACGGATATGCGGGATTCGAGGGCCTGGGACACTTGATCGGGTTGTATGGCACCAAGCACAAGAATCTGGGACTGAGGCAGTTCCCGACGGAGCGCGACGGCTTCGTCGATGTGCGCAACTGCAAACGACTGTACCCCAAGGGCAGCGGCATGCGAGGCAACATTCTTGAGGCCATGCCCGTATGCGTTGGCTTTGACAACAAAGATGATCTGGACGGGACGACTGAGGGCCTGCTGCATGGCACGTATGTTGCCGCCGAGTATGGATAGGTCAAGTTGCGTCCATGTGTTGCTCATGTTACTTCTCCCGTGCCGGGCGATGCTTGATGGGTGTGGCGGGGAGACCGGTCTTCGATGACTTCGGCACCCCATGTCTTGAGTCGATCAATGATGAAGGCCTTGATGGCCTGGTGCTGTGCTTTGCCGTTGTCCTCTATGTTCACGGGTGGCCCAAATTCCATGTAGATGGTCTTCTCGGGCATGATCCTTCCGAAATCCTTGATCCATGTTCCGTTCTGAACGAAGTCGGTCTTGAGCGCAAGTGGAATTGCGGGGACCCCGGCCTTTCGTGCGAGCTTGACGCCGAGACTGTTGAATGCAGCGGAGTCGAATGTGGTGGACCGGGTTGCCTGGGGAAAGATGACCACGGACCGGCCGCGCTGAATCATCTTCATCCCCTGGTCGAGCGTCTGCTTGAGATCTTCCCGCGCGTTCCTGCGACTGACGGCGATGGGGTCTACTCCTTTCAGGAGTAGACCAAAGACGGGGTATGACAGCAGGCTTTCCTTTACGACAAACGTGAGGTCACCAAACGGGAGCAGAAGTGCGTTGAGAACGAGGGTTTCGAGGGAACCCATATGATTTGCGACGTACACGACGGGGCGCCGGGCTCCAGCAACGTGCCGTAGCCCGGTGATATCGAACCGGCCTCCGCATAACTCGGCTATTCTGAGAATGTCGTAACAGCCTGACGCGAGCCGACGGACGCTGAAAAGGCGCAGCAGATAGTGAGTTGCGAGTCGAAAGATGACAATGCCGACTCTCCAGTGATAGACAAATGAGACCAACCCGGGCATGTGCCGGGAGATCCACAAGGGGGGGCGCTCTGGTGTGCGATATCTCATGTCGCGCACCAAGGTCCGCCAGAACTCACGGCTCGCAACCCAACCAGGCATATCGCCCATTCCGGTCCTCCACTGTGCGGTGATTCCGTTCGGTCAGACATTATTGCGGTAATGGCCTCTTATCAAGCCCGATTCTGCTTTCCCGGGGACGGCCGAAAAAATGCCCGCCTCCCCTTGACTGTGAATTTCCGCTGCTGTATGATCACCATCAAGTGCGGAATTGTATCCTTCCTGACGGGAGTGGGTTTCTACCCACTCTTTTCCGTCTCAGGATATGTGTGTTTGCAGGTATTCATGGCAGGCA
>SPBP01000037.1 GCA_004525935.1 Lentisphaerales bacterium
ATTCTGGAATTTCACTCATGCGAATTTCGAGAGCATGGCTCTCGTTGCCGGCGGGTACCGTGTCGGCATCGAGATCGGGACGGTCGCGTTGCGCAGACATCTTCGTCAGCACTGCAATGCCGACCACAACGATGAATGCTGCAGCGGCGATGCCGATGACAAGCGAACGAAACGGCATGGCTCTGGTCCGTGGAAGAACGGGAATCCCGTCCTCGCCTTCTCTCGTTTTGATGTCAGGGACAGATGCCTGGTCTATCTGCAGGACGGTTGCCTTGCGTTCGGGTTGCGGTGGCTTGATGAGCGACAGTGGCACGGCAGCAGTCGGCATGGTGATGTCTGCGCGGGTTGAGTCCGTGTCGGGGGCGGTGCGACCACGCTTCGAGCGTATTCGTTCCAGTGTCGCCTGCACCTCCTGCCGCATCGTCGAGGCCTTATGATACCGGCTTTCAGGGGCCGGCGCCAGTGCGACGCGAAGTGTCCCGGCCAGTTCCGGAAACACCGTAAACGGATAGATCGCGAAATTGATTGAGTCCGTGCCTCCCGGCCTGCCGCGCTTCAAGATTTCGCCGATCGCATTCTTGTCGTCCCATGACAGTCGTGGGAAAGCGGGTCGGCCGGTGAGCGCTTCGTAGAATGCCAGGCCGAGCGAGTATATGTCCGTCTCGGGAGTGCCCCTGCCGCCGTCGGCCGTAAAGAATTCGGGGGGCATGTAGTTGAGAGTTCCCGGAATATGACCGGTCGTGACGGTCCCGCTGATATCGCGCGCCACGCCCAGGTCGAAGACCTTTCCTCCGGCAGGATCGCCGATTGGCGCATAAAGGTTCGCCGGCTTGATATCACGGTGGATGATATCGCGGGCGTGAAGGTACTCGAGACTTTCGAGGTAGTGCGAGAACAGCTCACAGGCTTCGGCAGTATCGAGGCCGTCATGTGAACGGGAGATGCGGGTCTTGAGAGAGAAACCCGGCATACCTTCCAGGAACTCCGTCACGAGAAAATAGTGATGCTGACCCGGGGGATCCTGGGTATCAACGAAATCCACATACTCGACTATATGATCATGACGGAATTCCGACAGCAGGCGGGCCTCCTTCAGGAAGCGACGCGGCTGTCGGTCCGAGAATAGCCGCTTTACCGCCAGCTTTCTGCCGTCGCGATGGCGTAACGCGCTGTGGACCTCGCCGAAGCCGCCTTTGCCCAGGAATCCGTCCAACACGTAAGTATCCTTGCCTCGAATCACCTTGGGTTGGATTTGCCGGAAAGCGTCGAGCATCTCATGGGCGGATTGAAATCGGCGGGCACGGTCCGGCTCGAGACTTCGCGTGAGCATGTCGGCGGCCGAGCGTGTGAAGACCCGAAATGCGTTGGGTTCGAACGAGGGAGTGAAACCGTCTTCACCGCGCCAGCGCCGCAGATAGGCGATGTGCGCTGCGCTGTCGAACCTGGGGTAGGGGAGCAACCCGGTGATAGCGCGATAGAGGCAGACGCCTGTACTGAAGACATCTGATATTGCGTCCCCCCGGAACTCGCCGAGTTTTGCGAAATCGGGGGCCATGTAGTCGAACGAACCACGCCATGCACCCGAACTGACGGTTGTCGAAGCGTCTTCGTGTCGCGCGACATCGAAGTCGATAAGCTTGATCCGGCCATCTGAGGTGATGAAGATGTTGGATGGCTTGATATCCCGGTGAACTACGCCGGCATCATGCGCGAAAGCCAGTGCTTCGAGGCATGGTTCAAAGATTGACCGGACTTCGCGCCACGGGAGACCGTGCGGTTCACGAGCAAGCCGGTCGTGGAGCGTTTCTCCTTCCAGTAATTCCCGCGCGGCGCAGGCATAGTCATCCCATTCCCCGTGCCAGACGAAAGATTCGTAATTGCGTATTATGCCGTTGTGCTCAAGGGAGCGGAGTCGATCAAGGTTGCGCAGAACGCGCTCGCGGTCAGACGGATTGCTTCCACTGAAGGGCAGCATCTTCAGCGCCACAATTGTGCCGTACGCGACGTTGGGTTGCGTGTGGCTGACGCAACGGGCCCTGAGGACTTTTCCCTGGGATCCCTCGCCCAACGTATCAAGCGGCTCGTAGCTGCCTATTCGCCGCTCGTCTCGTGGATCTTCTTCCGACACGGTGACAGTTTACTCCCTGATGCTTCACATGCAGAACGGGAGGAAGCCTATACAAAACTCCTGCCAGGCACGACCGATTTCTTCTCAGGGGATCCCCGTGACACGTCAACAGCCGCCGGTTCCCAGAGTTGCAGTTGACTACGAGAGAACACAGGGTGTTCTAGTATGTGTACACATGTACACCTAAGGGAAGATATGGGCAGGCGAAGGGTATCGGGCGGTGTGGCAAATTTCGCCCAAAACCATCGGTTTCCGCCGAATTCCGACGGCGAGCAGGCATTGGCATGGTCCTTGCTTGCTGTAGGGCAAGACAATGTATATCGATATTCATTGAACGTGGGATAAAAGAGAACGAGGAGGGAGAGTAACCATGGCGACGATAGAATTCGTTGAAGGCCCCTATACCGGGCAGAGCCTGCAGCTGCCGGAGAGCCTCACGGTGGGACGCAGCCAGATATGCAATCTCGAAATCCCGGACGGCAAGATCTCGGGAGAGCACGCGCTGATCAGAATGGAAGGCAGAAACTGGTGGGTTTATGACCTTCAAAGTTCGAACGGCACTTTTGTGAATGCGGAACAGGTGGAAGCTGTGCAACTCGATGACGATGACAAGATAACCGTTGGTGAATCAACAATTCTCTTCAAATTTGATGAGAGCGACACCGTTGTCGGCGACGGCCTTGTTTTGACGGATAGTTCCGGCGATGCCCCTGAAGGCGCGACGTCTGAAGTGGGCAGCAAGCCGGTGAAGTCGAGGACCGGCATTGCCGCGGCCGGCAAACCGAAAACAGTTATTTCCTCTACCAAACCGAAGACAAAGACGAGGCCGGCTTTCCAGGTGTCCTCGTCCGGTGACGACATACAGATCGCAAAAGACCTGAACGAGGCCTATCGACGCATGACGGAGCAGATCTCGCGCGTGATAGTGGGGCAGAAGGAAGTCATAGAGCAGGTGCTGGTTGCCATCTTCTGCCGCGGACATGCTCTGCTTGTGGGCGTGCCGGGGCTGGCTAAGACGCTGCTGGTCAGCACGCTGAGTCACGCACTTGACTTCAGCTTCAAACGGGTACAGTTCACGCCGGACCTGATGCCGTCTGACATCACTGGAACGGACGTACTTGAAGAGGACCGCACAACGGGCAGACGTGTATTCCGCTTTGTGCAGGGGCCGTTGTTTGCGAACATGGTGCTGGCGGACGAGATCAACCGCACTCCGCCAAAGACGCAGGCGGCTCTGCTGGAGGCAATGCAGGAGCACAGGGTTACTATTGGTGACAAGACCTATCACCTTCCGGAGCCCTTCTTCGTACTGGCAACTCAGAACCCGATCGAGCAGGAAGGAACCTACCCTCTTCCGGAGGCGCAGCTTGACCGGTTCATGTTCGAGATCATCGTTGATTATCCCGATGCAAAGGAAGAGGCGGCGATAATCAAGCAGGTGACCGGCACGTACAAGGCGGAGCTCGAGGTTGCATTGACGGCACAGGACGTGCTCAGGCTCCAGCAGATAGTACGGCGGGTTCCGGCCGCGGATCACGTTATTGAGTATGCCAGGGACCTCGCGCGCATGAGCCGGCCGAATCAGCCGGAAGCGCCCGATTTCGTGAGGGAAATGGTTGCATGGGGCGCTGGTCCCCGCGCTGGTATCTACCTTATAACAGCAGCAAAGGCGCGAGCCATCCTGCACGGTCGTTATCATGCAACCACGGCGGACGTGCGCGCAGTGGCGCTGCCCGTTCTTCGCCATCGTGTCATCACAACGTTCAACGCTGAAGCGGCCGGCGTGAAGAGCGACGAAATCGTCCGAATGCTCATTGACCAAATCAAGCCGGTCGAAGATGTTGACGTATAGTCGATTCAGGGCATGTCGAGAGAGACGACGTAAGGACAGGACAGGACGGAGGACCAGAGCGTAATGGCTGAAGGTTCAAGGTCAACCGAATACATGGGGCTGCTGCCTCCGGAAACCACGGGATCACTTGCCAGGCTGGAACTCATAGCCAGGGGCGTGGTCGAAGGATTCATCAGCGGCAGGCACAAGAGCCCGCACAAGGGATTCTCCGTGGAATTTGCCGAGCATCGGCAGTACTCGCCCGGTGATGACCTGCGCAACCTGGACTGGCGCGTCTATGCGAAGATCGACAGGTTCTATATAAAGGAATACATTGAGGAAACGAACCTGCGGGCGACGATATTGCTCGATGCATCGGCCTCCATGAAATATACGGGCGAATGCGCGGCAAAAGTCGACGGCAAGCCGCTCTCCAAGTTCGAGTATGCCCGCCTGCTCGCCGCTGCCATGACCTACCTGCTGATCAGGCAGCAGGATGCCGTCGTGCTGGTCACGTTTGATTCCGAGGTCCGCCGGTATATCCCGGCCCGCTGCCGGGCCAGCCAGATACGCTACGTGCTGGAAGAACTGCACCGGACCGAGCCGGGTGGGGAAACAGCCATTTCGGGTATATTCCACGATATCGCTGAACGCGTGCACAGACGAGGGCTTGTCGTTATTATCAGCGACCTGTTCGACAGCCTCGACGATATCATCAAGGCCCTGCATCACTTCCGGTACCGAAGGCATGATGTCATCGTTCTCCATATCATGGCAGAGGAAGAACTTACTTTCCCTTTCAGTGGCTTTACGCATTTCCGGAATCTTGAAGTGCGTGAGCACACGCTCCCGATCGATCCGAAGACACTGAGGGCTCATTACCTTGAAAGAGTGCGGGAGTTTGTGGACAAGCTCGAAGTCGGATGCGGCCAGATGAGAGCAGATTACGTACCGATGACGACAAAGGAAGGTTTCGACAAGGCACTGGCCGGCTACCTGGCCAGGCGTCGAAGCGCGCGATAGGACGATTTCAATATGCTGTTTCTTAACATGGGGCTTCTGGTTGGGTTGCTGGCAATCAGCATCCCGATCATCATTCACCTGCTTAACCGCAGGTCGGCCAAGTTCATTGACTGGGGCGCAATCCAGTTCCTGATGGACTCCATGGTCAGCAGAAGACGTAGGATCCTCCTCGAGGAAGTGCTGCTCCTGATAGCCAGGTGTCTACTGCTCGCCCTTGTCGTGCTCGCGATGGCCAGGCCGTTTATCCCCGCAGAATCAAGAATGCCGTGGCTTTTTGTGCTGCCGGGAATCCTGTTCGCGACGATTCTTTTTGGTGTGTCCTTTGCCGTATGTGAATACCCCAGGTGGCGCAAGGGCATAATGATCGCAGCGGCCGTGCTGGTGTTGCTGTCGGGATTGTCGATCCTGTTCGAGAAGTGGCTTAACCTCAGCCGGTTCGGCGGCGCAGTGCAACACGATGTTGTCCTTGTGATCGACAGCTCCACATCGATGAATCTTAAGGTGGACGGCATATCGAATTTCGATCGTGCGATAGAGGAGGCGCAGGCAATTGTCGAGTCAGCGCGTTGGGGCAATGCGTTCGGTATCATAGTCGGCGGGGCTGTCCCGTCCGCCAGGACCGATGCCCCTCTGACCGACAGGGAAGAGATCAAGGCAATCATAGCGGAGGCCAGACCGGTGGGCGGCACAATGCCGGTTCCCGACACGCTCGCTGCCGCAGCCGACTTGCTGGCACGCGGCAAGAATGCAGTCAAACAGATCGTCCTGCTCACTGATGGACAGAGCGAGGGCTGGCAGGCGGAGAGTCCGTCGCGCTGGAGCTATGTTGCAGCCAGCATGGAACGACTGCCAACGAGGCCGCAGGTGATCTATCGACGCTTCGCCGTTCCGGACAGTATCAGGAATGTAGCCGTTGCCGAAGTCAGCTACTCGCGCGCGGTTGTTGGGACCGATCGAGAAGTGTTCATCGATGTACGCGTCGTCAACAGCGGCACGGAGGCGGTTACGCCTGAAGCCGTGGAGCTGGCAATAGGAGGGGACGTGCTGTCGGACAACACCATTGGCCAACTCGCACCGGGCGCGTCTGAAACAGTGCGGTTCGGTCATCACTTCAAGAAGGCGGGAGGCCATGCTGTAGTGGCAAGTGTGATGGTCGAAGATGACTTGAGCGAGGACAACACATTCAGCTCCGCGATTGGAGTGATAGGGAAACTGCGAGTGCTGATAGTGGATGGTAACCCGGCAGCCCGGTTCATGGACCGTGCGGCAGCGTTCGTGGCGCTTGCAATGGCGCCTTCGGCTACGACGGCTGGTTCGGGTGGCGCCGATGGTGAGGGCGGGCACGATTTCCTTCTTGAACCCGAGGTCGTGGATGCGGTGAGCATGGTAGGGAGAGAAAGTTTCGACGAATTCAGCGTGGTTGTTCTCGCCGACGTACCGCGCCTTCCGGCAGCGGTTGCCGAGAAACTGGCAATGTGTGTGGCCGACGGCGCGGGCCTGCTGATTGCACCGGGTCGCAGAAGCGTGGCCGAATTCTATAACAGCTGGTCGGTCGAGGGACTCGGCCAGGTTACTCCGGCCGAGATGGCTGAACGTGTTCTGGCCCTGAAGAACGAGAATATCAGCCCGGCGCTCAGCAGCTTCAATCATCCGGCCCTGAAGCTGATTGCCGATAGGAGCAGAAGCGATCTCGGTGCAGTGTCGATCTCGGCCTATTGGCGGTTGAGTGACGCGGCAGCAGACCAGTCGGTTAGCGTCGGAGCGCGCCTGAATACCGGGGTCCCGTTCATTGTGCAGCGCAGGTTCGGCAAGGGCTTCGTCATGATGTCGGCCTGCGCGTTCGACGCGTTCGACAGCAACCTTGCAACACGCCATACATTCCTGCCGCTCATTCACGAGGCGGTTTACTACCTCGCGAATCCGGCGGGTACAGAACTCAACGTCATGCCAGCCGCCAAGCTGTCCGTTTTGCTGGCCGGCAAGGCGGATCTCGGCAGTGCTGTGATCGAACACGGGCTCGTCGGGTCATACTATAACGGACTGAATTTCGAGAAGTTCATCGTTAAGAGAGTAGACAAGGGCATCAACTTCCCATGGAACGGGCAGTCGCCCGGTGACGGTGTGCCGGGGGAGAATATTTCTGTCCGATGGACGGGCTCGGTATCTCCGGAATTCTCCGAGGAATACACTTTCCATGCAACCACCGACGATGGAGTGAGGCTCTGGGTCAACGACAAGCAGATTATTAATGACTGGACCGGTCGGCCCGCCACGGAATCACGCGGCAAGATGGAGCTGCAGGCAGGCTGGTCCTATGACGTGGTCATGGAATTCTACCAGGGCGGTGGAGCATCCTATGCCCAGTTGAGCTGGAGCAGCAGGTCCACTCCGAAAGCTGTTATTCCCACGGAGCGACTTTCGACCAGCCGTGGTATGGCCGACCGAAGCAAGGCAGTCGCCGTATCTGTCAAGGGACCGGGCGGTGAACAGCTCAAGGGGTCGGTCAAGTCGACAGACGAGGGTATCGTTGCGAGCCTGGATGACGGAGTTATGCCCGGCCTGTATCACATCAGCGCGGACAACGACTTCCTCATGGCGCTTGCGGGAGAATCCAACAGCATCCCATTTACCGTTATAAGAGACGAGAAAGAGAGTAACCTGGCAGGGCTTGAAGATGACGACTTGAATTTCCTCAGGAAGTACATTGCGGTTCTGGAGCCCGAATCGCTCGCACAGGTTGCCGATGTGCTTGCGGGCAGAGCATTTGGCAAGGAGTTGTGGAAGTACCTTGCCGTTGCTGCACTCCTGTTCCTGCTGGGTGAAGTTGCACTCGCTCGGTGGGTGGCGAAAAGGCGACGGACCGGCATGGAGAAGACCATCGACTTTGAAGAGTACACACAACCAAGCGCGTCGTTCCGACAGCAACTGGAGCGGGTGAAGACAGTGTCGGGTGCGGGGTTGTCAAACGCGGAAAAGACGGCCACCGGCTCGCGGGTGGGCGCAGGGGACTGACAAAGTGGAATCAGGACGGATAGATCTTATTTCATCGATAGTGCCAACGCTGGTGCTGGCGATCCTGGCAGTCGGCGGGCTGAGTGCGTGGGTGGTCATGCACTTTATGGCTCGACGCGTCAAGGGAGACTGGCGGTTGCGTGGGTTCTTTCTGGCGCGGGCGGCAGTGGGGACCGTTGCGGCCTGGTTGTGTATCCAGACTGCGGGCAGAGCCCTGGCATTTGGAACGAACTGGTCCCTGTGGTTCAGTGCGTTCGTGAGCGCCGTGGCGATCGACCTGATTATCTGGCTGTATGCGCTTGAAAGACGGTCAGTGCCGAAGCGGACCGGCACGGCGCTTCTGGCTCTGCGACTGATTGCGCTGATTATAGTGTTGTTCATTCTGCTTCAACCGATCTATTCAAAAGAGACCGATAAGACGATCGAACGAGTCGTCGCCGTTATGGTGGATGACTCCCTGTCAATGCGGTTTGTCGATGCAGAGCTTAACGTGTCGCAGTGGTGCGATCTTGCGGAGCTGTACGGTTTGGAGGAAGTGAAGGGCCGGCCCCGGCTGGGCAACGTCTTGAGAGAACTGCAGCCGGTTGTTGCGAAGATCAACAGGGAAATCACGCTGCTGGGCCTGTCGTCTGCGTCAGATGATGCCTCTACCGCACAGGCGATCGAACAAAGACGCAAAGTGCTTATCGAGACCCTGAAGGAGTCGGGGAAAGTCATCACGAGCCAGATGAAGATCATTGAGGGCACACTTGGTCGAGAGGAGTTGCTGGGAGGCTCGAAGAATGCGATAGACGAGATTCGCAGAAGTCTGGGTGAGACGACAAGCACTGCCATAGAAGATGTGCTGAAGGCGCTGGCGACTCGGAAGTCCCAGGTGTTACTGGAGAACGTCGGGCTTATCCGCGAACAGCTTGACTTGATCGGCAAGGAGCTGAAAGTTGTGGTGTCCAAGCTGCCCGGCGCAATTGATGATGTTGACCGTGCGTTTTCTGAAACACTGTCCGAGGCCAGTAGGGGGAATGTTGACCGGATCGTTAAGAGAACAAGGGTGGCCATCGCGCGTGAGGTGCTGACTGGCGAAAGGAAGGGCGATGGTCTCGCGAAGGCTATTTCCGACAAGTATACACTGAAGGTATTCTATTTCGCGGCAACGCCTGCAGAGTTGGACAGTGCCCGGCTGCTCGAGAATCAGCCGGTAACCGACCGAGCCGGGATAACTGATGGCGAGGACGACGGCTTGTCCCGGAATGTAACTGACATCACAGCTGCTATCGATCGCGTGCTTAAGGACATATCTGGCGAGAACCTGGCTGGCATCCTGCTGCTGACGGACGGCAGGCACAACGGTGCCGTCGGTGTTGACGAAATCGCGCGGCGGGCGGGAGTCCAGGGCATACCAATCTGTACGATGCTCATGGGGAGCAGGTTGTCGCCGCCGGATGCCGCTGTTCTGGCGGTGCGCGCGCCGGAATCCGTCTATACGGACGATAAGGTCATCATCAAGGCGGATATCGGTGTGGAACAGCTTATGGGCAAGACGGTCAAGGCAGTGCTTATGCATGAAGGAGCCACTGTAGACGAGAAGGAGATCAACGCAGGTCCCGCCCACTACCGGACAACGGTGACTTTTGAACATACCCCGAAGGAAAAAGGCGGCATTCTCCAGTACTCCATCGAGTTGCAGGTTGAAGGCGACTCCGTCGGCAGGAATAACCGATGGGAAGGCTGCGTAGCGATTACGGAGGATCGTACCAACGTTCTGCTCGTCGAAGGCCGGCCTAGATGGGAATTCAGGTATCTCCGGAACCTGTTCTACGGGCGGGACAAGTCAGTACACCTTCAGTACGTCCTTTTGAACCCGGACCGGATCGGTGGGCAGGACCAGGAGCAGAACCGACCGGTGATTCATGCGTCGGTATCAAGGAAGTTCGGTGAAGCTGAAGCTACAGCCTTGCCGAAGAGCCGTGAAGAATGGATGAAGTTCAATGTTATTGTCCTGGGCGATATTCCACCATCGGCGCTGGATGAAGAAACCCTTGCGACCATTGATGAATGCGTGTCAAAGCGCGGTGCGATGCTGACTGTTATCGCGGGTCCTCGCTACATGCCTCATGCTTACGATAGCCAGAGGCTGAAAGATATGTTGCCGGTGAGATACACAGTCGATCCGAATCCTCAGTTCGCCGGCATCGAACCCGCGTACCGGCTGTCGCTCACTCCCGACGGCAGAACCCATCCTGTGATGCAGATGTCAGCGGACCTGTCTGAGACTGACGAGGTCTGGACTTCGCTCATGCCGATAATGCACTGGCGTCACGCAGTCGTTGGCGTTAAGGAAGGGGCTACAGTGCTGGCCTATGCGATGCCCAAGGAAATGGGAACAAATGAAGCGGAGGATACTGAGGCGGAAGAGAAGGACGTTACTCCCTCTGCCGCTGACCTCGAGAAGGCCAGGAAACTTCAGTCTCAGAACGCACTCATAAGCTTGCAGAAATACGGTTTGGGCAGGGTCGTTATGCTGGGCTTTGATCAGATATGGCGATTGAGGTACATGACCGGCGACAAGTATCATCACGGCTTTTGGGGTCAGGCAATCCGATGGGGGATAGGCGAGCGGATGAGGGCAGGCACGGACCTGATAAGATTGGGAACCGACAAGCTGAAGTATACGACTTCAGAGCCCGTTGGGGTGATAGCCAGGGTGCTAACAGCCGAATATGAGCCGGTTAAGTCTTCGGATATCTACATCAACCTGTACTTGGGGGAGCGCCGTATCGCGCGTAAGGCTATGACGGTTCGTGAAGAAGCGGGCGGAATGTATGATGCCCAACTCGGCCCTCTGCCGGAGCAGGGCAAGTACAGGATCGAGCTTGAAGGGAACGAAATTATAAAGATTCTGTCGGGCGGAGACGTCAATAAGATAGAGACGGAGTTCGCGGTGGGGTCCGAAGAGAGTATGATCGAAATGGCTGAATTGTCAGCATCCCCGGATATTCCAGAGAAAATGGCTGATCTTAGTGGTGGCACGGTAACCGACGTTCTCGGGGCCAGGCAGGCGCTGGCCGCCCTGGGACCCGGAACGGAGACATTGAAAGTCCGGCATGACCTGAACCTGTGGGATTCGTGGCTCTTGCTGCTGCTGCTGATCTCTTCACTGACGGCAGAATGGATTTTACGTAAACGAGGAGGTCTCACATGAGCGATAACGTTAACCCGGGCAGTTCGTACGAACGATTGCCGGGTCCGATAGTAGAGAAACTGAACAAGCTCGTCATGCGTGTAAGGCGCGTGCTTGTGTTGCGCGGACTCCTTGCAGTGTCCGCCGTGGCAGTGGGTGCGATCCTGACCATAATGGCGATTGATGCCTCCGTAATGATCGTATCCAGCTACGTCAGGTGGATTATGTCCGGAGTCGGGCTGCTGGTAACGCTGGGCATGGGTTACTGGCGGCTCTACCGTCCGCTCCGCCGCAGGTTCTCCATAGACGGAATAGCGCGGCTCGTTGAACTGCGCCATCCCGATTTGCAGGAAAGAATCAGCTCGGCAGTCGAATTGCTTGGCAGCGATGAAGCGACGGAGGTCCTGGGTTCCCGACAGCTTATCGAAGAGCTCGCAAAGGAAGCCATCAACGATGTGCAGGCCGTGACGCCGGAACGCGAGTTTACGACGCGCTCGGCAAAACCTTACCTGATCGCGTCCTGCGCTTTCATGGGAGTGCTGGTGGTTGTCTTTCTGCTCTGGCCGGGACAGGTGTCGCGTCTTTTCGCCCGGGCGATTGCGCCTTACGCGGACATAGGCAATGCCTATGCATCGAAGATGACCATTGTGCCGGGTAGCGTGAGAGTGTGTGCGGGGGACTCGGTCACGATCGATGTATCGGTCGCCATTCGCGGGGTCAAGCGCGCCCAGTTGTACAGGGAAGACGATGATGGCAGCGAATCGATTGAGAGGATGAACGTCGCGGTGGATGCGACAGGCGATTTGTACCCACGATTCGCAATCACCTTCCCGGCTGTAACCAGGAGTTTCAAGTACCGTGTTCGCGCGGGTAATGCAATGAGCGGAACCTACGCGATCAATGTTGTGACCCGGCCGGTGATCGAGAAGATGAATGTTCAATATGAATACCCCGATTATACGACATTGAGCCCGCTGTCGGAGGAATCTGAGCCGGGCGACATAGCCGCGGTGGCCGGAACGCGCGTCACGCTTATGATGAAGTTGAATAAGCCGGTGCAGAGTTCGGAACTCATCCTTAATGGTCAGGCGATACCGTCGCCATCAGAGGACGGCAGCGACACGGAAATGGCCGGACCATGGTCTTTCACCATGCAGGGCGCGGAATCCGGCACATGGAGCGTACGCTTAGAGGACAGCCACGGGTATGAAAATGAACCTGTAGAGTACAAGCTCAGGGCGCTTAAAGATCAGAGCCCGGTCGTTCAGATAGCGGACCCGGTGGAAACCAACCTTCGACTTAAGCCGGCTGATATCCTACCGATATCCTACGTTGTTCGGGATGACTACGGGGTTGACGGGGTTGACCTGATGGTCGGCGCGGATGACGGTCGCCCGGAACGCGTTACCCGCGGGACCCCCCTCAGAATCGAGGATAAGCTTGGCATGTGGGGCGGGAAGATGGTGCTCAGCCTGTCGGATCTCGGCCTGAACAACGCGCGGACCGCCACTATTCAACTCAGGGCGACCGATAATATGCCGGCATCACTCAATGGACCCCAGCACGGCGAGAGCAAGGTTCTGACAATCGAGATTGACCTGCATGCCACATCACTTGCACAGCAGATTCTCGAGCAGCAGCGGAAGGAGATCGAAGCGGCTCTTGCGAATACGCTGAAACTTCTAGAGGAAAGCAGACAAGAGACCCAGAGTAACGTCGACCAGCTGGCCAAAGAAGATCCTGTGTCTCCCGAACTCGCATCACGGATGCAGGAGATTCATGACCAGATCGCCAAGGCGGAATCCACCATGCGCGATGTCGCAGAGGCTATGGCCAGCACGGCTTTTCGGTCGCTCGAAGAGAAAGCGCAGGAGATTGTGAACGAGGATGTTGTTCCGGCGCGGGAGGCTGCCGCGATGACTACTCTTTCGGACGCACCTTTAGAGCGCTCTGAACAGGCGAAGACTGCTGTAAAGGAAATGGATGAGGCCATCGCGGGTGTTAAGAGCATGATGAAGGACGTTGAGACAGTACATGAGCAAGCCAAGACCATCGCCGAGATGCATGAACTGGCGAACGCAGAACATGACATGGCGGATCGTGCCGCTGAGGCCTCGAACGATGAAGCAAATCAGAAGCAGAATCAATCGTGGGAGGATGAACAGAAGCGGATTGCTGCCGAACTGGCGAAGATGGTTCAGGAGAATGCAGAAGCATTCGAAAAACAACTCGACGCGCAGAAGAAGGACGCCAATACAATCGCGGCAAGTGCCGACAAACTCGCTGATCAGCAGGAGGATATTCAGAAGATTTTCGACAAGGTCGATGAGCGGAGCAGTATGGCCAAGGTCCAGGACGCGCTCATGAAGGAGCTTGTAAAGGAGCAGAAACAGATTGCCGGCGAAGCAAAGGAAATGACCCAGGAAGCGAGGAATGAGGGAAGCCCACAGCAGCATGAACAGGCAAAGAAGGCTACGCAACTCGCACAGGTGGCGTTTGCGGCATTGCAGAAGGATCAGCTGGAAGAGGCTTTGAAAGCTGCACAGCAGGCCATGCAGGCCATGGAACACGCGGCAAAACCGTCGAAACAGACGGAGCAAGAAGAACCACATGCGGGTCAGCCGAAGGCCGGAGAGCCTAAGGAAGGGCAGCCGCATGCAGGGCAGCCGAAGGCCGGAGAGCCTAAGGAAGGCCAGCCACATGCAGGGCAGCCGAAGGCCGGAGAGCCGAAGGAAGGGCAGCCACATGCAGGGCAGCCGAAGGCCGGAGAGCCGAAGGAAGGGCAGCCGCATGCAGGGCAGCCGAAGGCCGGAGAGCCGAAGGAAGGGCAGCCGCATGCAGGGCAGCCGAAGGCCGGAGAGCCTAAGGAAGGGCAGCCGCATGCAGGGCAGCCGAAGGCCGGAGAGCCTAAGGAAGGGCAGCCGCATGCAGGGCAGCCGAAGGC
>SPBP01000024.1 GCA_004525935.1 Lentisphaerales bacterium
GGAGAACTCGGTGACCTCGGTGCATCGCTGGCAAAGGAAGGCATCTCCGTAACAACAATCGGACTCGGCAGCGACTATAACGAAGATCTCATGACCCGGCTCGCCAGCCGTAGCGACGGCACCCACGCCTTCGCACAGCACTCGACAGACCTGGCGCGCATATTCGATCATGAGTTCGGCGATATTACGTCGGTTGTCGCCCAGGAAATCACCATCCATATCAGGTGCGCAAATGGAGTCAGACCGGTTCGAGTACTGGGCAGAACGGCCGACATTTCCGGTCGGGATGTAAACCTCGGACTGAATCAACTCTATAGTAACCAGGAAAAGTACGTCATGCTCGAGGTCGAGGTCCCCGAAGGCCGCGAAGGTCGGTCCCAGGATATCGCCAGTATCGAAGTGGCTTACGCGAATATGGAAACGCGTACCCAGGATAAGCTCAAGAGCGATATCGCAGTTAGATTCACCGAGTCCGATCGGGAGGTCACAGAGAAGCTCAATAAGGAAACCATGTCACACGCCGTCCTCCAGGTAGCAACAGATGCAAATAAGAGGGCCGTTGAACTGCGAGACAAAGGCCAGATCAAAGAAGCCGAAGAAACGCTTCGGTTTAATGCCCGGTCCTTGAGGGCGTCGGCGGTGACACTGGAATCAGATGACTTGCTGCAGTATTCCCAAGATAATGATCGCGCCGCGGATAACCTGACGGGGGACTGGGAGGTTGAACGCAAGAAGATGCGAGAAGAACAAAGCGTCCATTCCAAACAACGATCCTGGTAACAAGATGAAGCCAAAACTGATCGCGATACTTCTGCTCATTGTGATAGCGCCACTCGTCCTGATGGCGTGGCTGGGCGTCAGCCTCGCCCGCAATGAGCAGGAGCGCGCTCAGAAAGACTTCGAAAGAGTGCTGCTAGCCAGATTGTCCGACGTCAGGGACAGGATCGCCAGCCTGACTGCCGAACAGGAACGCGCATTTCTTGAATTAACGCAGGTCGCGACACGGGGTCCAGACCGTTTGCGTGAGATCACGCGCAAGGAAAGACTGGTCAAACAGTTCTTCATAATGAATGCCGATGGGGACCTGGTCTATCCCGTCCGAAACGGCACGGAAACCGAGTCAGAGAACGCGTTTCTTTTTCGCACGGAACCCATCTGGCAGACCGGCACAACGTTCACTGACCCATCGGATCTGCCGGACCGTGCGAGACTCTCGTACGGCTGGCATACCTGGTTCTGGGGCAACGGCATGCACTTCCTTTTCTGGCAGGAACAGGAGTCCGGCGAAATTGTCGGCATCGAGGTAGACCGCATGGTCCTGATGTCCGACGTTCTGGGTGAGCTGCCGGCCGACGACCATCCCGGCGACAGGTCCGAACACGACCGCATCAAACTGGTAAACGCCAAGTCCGAGACCATCTATCAGTGGGGCCCGTATGAACCAGCCGCCGATGAATCCCCTTCGGCAGATCTTTCCCTGGCCGCTCCGCTCGGCGCATGGACATTGCAATACTATGTTTCAGGGCTCACGGGGACAGGGGGAACGTCGATCTTCAATATCACATCCGGTCTGGTAGTCATGGCGTTCCTGCTTGTGTTCCTGGCGGTGTACTTCTATCGCGAGAATATGCGCAACATGCGCGAAGCCGAACAGAAAGTCAGCTTTGTTAACCAGGTATCGCATGAACTCAAGACGCCGCTCACGAACATCCGGATGTATGGAGAGCTGCTTAATGACTCTGTATCCGATGACGATGCACGCTTGCGCAAATGGGCGGGTATTATCATGGCTGAAAGTCAACGGCTCAGCCGCCTGATAACCAATGTGCTCACCTTCGCAAAGAAGCAGAAGGGCACGATCCGCCTCAGGATGACATCCGGCGTGGTTGACGCAGTCATCGACTCCGTTCTCATCAGCTTCCGGCCCTCGCTTGAGAAGTCTGGAATGCAGATACGGCTTTTCACCGGTGCACCCGCCACTGTTGAACTCGATCCCGATGTCCTCGAGCAGATCCTTGGGAACCTGCTCAACAACGTCGAGAAGTATGCATCCGCCGGAGAACACCTGTGCATTACCAGCGCCCGGGAAGGCGATATGACCACGATAATCGTCGCCGACAGCGGGCCGGGAATTCCTGAGACTGACGCTGAGAAAGTGTTTGCGCCATTCACTCGACTGAGCAACAAGATCACCGACGGCGTTGCGGGCACAGGGATGGGGCTTGGCATCTCGCGGGACCTGGCGCGACTGCATGGCGGGGACCTTGTGATGGATCCGTCGGAATCCGGCACTACTTTTCGGCTGACACTCAAAACACCTGTGAGGGCATCATGAAGATCCTGATCGCGGAAGACGACCAGAACACACGTGACGGGCTGCTCGAGATACTTGGAACAGAAGGTTATGTTACGATCGGTGCGGCAGACGGCAAGCAGGCGCTGGACCTGTTTGTCAGGGAGAAGCCGGACATGGTCTGTCTCGACGTTATGATGCCCGGCATCAGCGGCTACGATGTATGCAGGGAAATCAGGCGGTTCAATACCGATGTGCCCGTGATCTTTCTGACGGCGAAGTCAGAGGAGATCGACAAGGTACTTGGCCTGGAACTTGGTGCGGACGATTACATCTCGAAACCATTCGGCATCAAGGAAGTCATTGCCCGGATACGCGCTGTTGCACGTCGAACCATCGCGCGTTCCCCCGGCAAGGAGGATCTGCCGGCCTCCTTCAAGATGGACGATCTGGACGTCATACCGTCGGAGCTCCGGGCCCGCCGGGAAGAGACATCCATCGATCTCGGGCCGCGTGACATAAAGATTCTCGCGCTTCTTCACCGGAACCGCGGCAAGGTGCTCGACAGGGATACCATCTTCAACGAATGCTGGGGTCTGGACTACATGCCGAACAGCCGCTCTCTTGATCAGCACATCTCGCAATTGCGCAAGAAGATTGAGCTTGATCCAAGGAATCCTCGCATCATTCAGACCGTGCACAACGCCGGATACCGATACGAGAGTCTCTAGCCCGAACATTGCACGAGTATCGTGCAATGTTCGCCCTTCGGGCTTCGACGCGCCCCAATAAATCGGGGCTTGCTCAGGGTTGCCTTCTCGGCGCGTCGAAGGGTTAACCTTGAGCAAAGTGCGACAGCACTGCGCCGAACCTTTGGCGACAGATATGGCTGCCGCCAAAGCGCTTATCGCGCGAGTTGGTTTCAACTCGCGCAATAAGCGGGCTAGTGTCCGCATGGCTTCTTTTTCCTTTCTCGTTTGACTGGCAGTGAAGACCTGAATACCATTCAGTCGGTGACGGATTCAGCAGCTGAGGCAAATTGAAAGGGCGCCGGATGACATCAGATGAGAAGCCCGAGTTGGAGGTTGAGGGCACGGGCCAGGCACTCTCCGGGGACGATCAGCCTGTGGCAGATGAGAAGAACATTGTGCTTGCCCGGGATGTCTTTCCGAATCGCCTGCCCATAATACCCGTTCATAATCGGCCCATCTTCCCGAAGATGATGATTCCGATGCTCATTGACGACAAGCCTCTCAAGAATCTCATCTCGGAACTGTCCCAGGCCAAGTCCAAGTTCGTAGGGCTCGTCCTGATTCGCGACAGAAAGAGCGCTGAACCGGGGCAGAAAGTGCACCGCTCAGATCTCCACACTGTAGGGGTAATTGCAGAGATACTTCAGGTTGGCCAGATTGCAGAGGATGCGCCGATACCCGTCATGTTCGGTGCGCTCGAGCGATTCCGTATTGTCAGCGTAGCCACAGAGGAGCCCTTCATAGTCGCGCACGTCAACTACGTGCTCGAAACCGAGATGCGCGACAGCGACGAACTCAAGGCATACTCTCTTTCGATCATCCAGAGCATCAAGGAGCTGATCAAGCTGAACCCGTTGCACAAGGAGGAGCTCAGCCTGTTCATGCATCGCTCCGACCTCAACGAACCGGGACGTCTCGCCGATTTCGCTGCCGCCATGACAACTGCAGGCGGGCCCGAGCTACAGGACGTCCTTGAGACCTTCAGCATCCGCGCACGCATAGAGAAGGTACTTGTCCTGCTCAAGAAGGAGACCGACATCTCCCGATTACAGGCGCAGATCAGCAAGCAGATCGAGGAGAAGGTTTCGAATCGTCAGCGCGAGTTCTTCCTGAACGAGCAGCTCAAGGCAATAAAGAAGGAGCTGGGGCTTACAAAGGAAGGTCCCGAGGCCGAGTACGAGCGTTTTGCCGAACGTCTGAAAGCTCTGAACCCGCCCGAGGAGGCTCTGGAACGAATCAATGAGGAGATGGAGAAGCTGAAACTGATTGAGCCCACTTCGCCCGAATTCAATGTTGTCCGCGGCTACGTCGACTGGCTTACCGGGCTGCCCTGGGGCGTAATGACAAAGGACAGCTACGATATAGCATCTGCCGCGAAGGTGCTGAATGCCGATCACTACGGACTCGACGACGTCAAAGAACGCATTCTCGAGTTTCTCTCCGTTGGAATAATGAAAGGCAACATTGCCGGCTCCATAATCTGTTTTGTCGGTCCGCCGGGTGTTGGGAAGACCTCAATCGGTCAATCCATTGCCAGGAGCATTGGCAGGAAGTTCTACCGTTTTTCGCTGGGTGGCATGCGCGACGAAGCCGAGATCAAGGGGCATCGGCGCACCTACATAGGTGCCATGCCCGGCAAGTTCATTCAGGCAATAAAGGTGTGTAAGAGTGCGAACCCGGTAATCATGCTGGACGAGATAGACAAGATCGGAGCCAGCTACCACGGGGATCCCGCTTCGGCTCTACTTGAGGTACTGGATCCCGAACAAAACCGTGATTTCCTGGACCATTACATCGACGTCCGGTTCGATCTATCGAACATCCTGTTCATCTGCACGGCGAATGTCATGGACACGATTCCCGCCCCGCTGCTTGACCGGATGGAGATTATCACACTCTCGGGTTACATCCGACAGGAGAAGATGCAGATCGCGAAGCGTTTCCTGGTTCCGAAGCAGTTCAAGGCCCACGGCATCAAGCCTGGTGCGGTCAGTATCACTTCGGCCGCGCTACGCGAGATGATAGAAGGTTATGCGCGGGAGCCGGGCGTACGCGGGCTGGAGAACCACATCAAGCGGGTGCTCCGGAAATCGGTCAAAACAATGGTTGAAAGCAAGAGCAGGAAGAAGATCATGATCGACGCGAAGGACATACCCGGTCTATTGGGCAAGCGCACCTTCTCAGACGAGACGCCATTCAAGACACCCAGGCCGGGAGTGGCTACGGGGCTCGCCTGGACCCGCATGGGTGGTGACGTGTTGTACGTGGAGGCGACTAATGTTGCTACCGGAAAGCCCGGCTTCAAGCAGACCGGCCAGCTCGGCAACGTAATGATTGAATCGTCGGAGATCGCCTATACATACGTGAGGTCATTTCTCAACGATACCCCTGCAGCAAGAGAGTTCTTCCAGAAGAACTTCATACATCTCCACGTGCCCGCCGGTGCCACGCCGAAGGACGGGCCGTCGGCCGGAATCACAATGGCCTGTTGCCTGTATTCGCTGGCAATGAACGTTGCTATTCGGAAAGAGCATGCCATGACGGGTGAGTTGACACTCTCCGGTCTGATCATGCCCGTGGGTGGGATCAAGGAGAAGACCATAGCTGCGCGGCGGGCCGGGATCCGGCATCTAGTCCTACCGGCGGCCAATCGCAAAGACTTTGAGGATCTTCCTTCGCACATCAGGAAGGGGCTTAAGCCTCATTTTGTCGCAACCTTTGCCGACGTAGTCAGCGGTTGTCTCGGGCGCAAGAAGAAGTAAATCCCTCCTGCCGCGTGAATTTGAGCCAACTCCGACATCAGGTCATTTCCTGCAAACCCTGGTTGCCTCGAGGCTTGCCGTATCGGCTGGAGCAACGCATAACTCCGAGGCTTCGGCGGCATTTCCGTTCCAGACGGCCACAGTCACCTGCGGAAGATCGACACCTTTGCTGTACCGCGCCGTAATTGCAGCGGCAAGAAGCAGGTCCTCGTTAGACACCTGCCCACGAACTATCGTCGTGGGGCCAGGCAGACCGACAACTTCCATTCGACGATCCTTGTCCTGGCGCAGCGTGGAAAGTTTTTCGTTTTCCTCCTCATTCCTGCCCACAACAGCTTTTGCTGTCGGCGAAATCCGGAAGTGCCTGCCAACCGTAAGGAGTTTTACGTCACTCAGCAGAAGTTCGGGTTCATGTTCGATCAGATCCTTCATGCGCGCCGCGAAGCCCGGATCTGTGAGCCGACATCCGCCTGCGGGGCACGGGTAGTCGTTTATGCTGAAAGACTCTGCCAGCTCTATCTGCGGCTTTCTCGATCTCCCTTCAATACTCAGCAGCTTGTTCCTGTCCACCCAACCCTTCAGCTCGGGGATACTTGGCTCCAGGACGCCGGCTGACAGAGGTCTAACGACCAGCCCGGTCACTCCAGCCTCCTCATCAATCAACCGCATAGCATTCAGTCTCTGCGACATCGGCCTTTGTCCCAGCACCTCACCTGTGATCAGGAACGACCCCCCTGTCTCTTTCATCCGCTCATGAGCCTTGCGGAACATAAGAATACGGCAGTCCAGGCAGGGGTTCATGTTTCTGCCATATCCGTGCTTCGGTTTCTTCACGATCTCGAGAAATTCCGACGTGCTGCTCAGCGCATACAGTTTCACCCCCAGTTGTTGCGCGGCGGTAGCTGCTGCCGAACATGAACGCGTCTTTGGGGTACACGTGCAGAAGACCGACTTGAAGTTCAGGGCCTCAACCTCTATGCCTTGATCGAGAATAATCTTGATCGCCAATGTGCTATCGAGTCCACCCGATAATAGTGCCAGTGCGCGCAAAGCAGACTCCTTGTCGTATAGTCAGATCTCGTAGCTGAAGCAGGCCGACGATGTATCCCGAGGCATCATCGCAACCAGATCCATAAGGGTTGTATTATGCAGGACTGAGTCGATCGCCCCCCTTTTTTCCCCTATTGGCCGCATAGGGATAGCATGTTCACATCTGCCCGGTCAACTACTGGGAGTCTCATCGACGATTCCTGCAGATTCGGGGCGTTTTATGGGTTAGGCCAGGATCATTCACTTTCCCAGCTCTTTCCTATTGACTAAATCCCCGTTATGGAATACCCTACTATTCCAATCACCTTAGTAGGGTATCCGACATGAGAATATCGAGAAAGACTGAATACGCACTAAGAACTGCAATGGACCTTGCGGACCACGAGAAGGACGGCACGGTTCGAGTGTCAGCTATTGCCGAGCGCCAGCACATTCCCGCGAACTTCCTGGCGCAGATCCTGTTGGCGTTAAAGGCAGGGGGTATTGTTCGGAGCAAGCGCGGTATCAAAGGGGGATACTATCTGGCCAGGTGCCCATCGGAGATAACCCTCTCGTCGATAGTGTTGCTGACCGAGAACTCATTCTCCCCTCGCGACGGCGAGTCAGACGCCGACGGTGACGGCCTGCCGCTGTGGCACAAGCATTCGCCGTTCAGGGAGGTATGGCTGGATATTGACGACTATATTCTGAAGAAGCTGGAAGCTACGACACTTGAGGACATGTGCAGGCGTGCGAAGCAATTGCGGGACGGATCGGTCGCGGAGTACGCGATCTGATTTCTTCATGCGCTCCTCACGTGGCATGACGACACGACTGTTGCGGTGGAACGGAGCAATGATGAAACAATATGACAAAGCGGATGACCTTCTCTATGCGGGAAGCTCGGACCCGGCAGACCTGCTCAAGTGGGCGATGGACAAATTCCATCCCGACATTGCCCTCGCCTGCAGCTTCAGCCCCGAGGACATAGTTATCGCTGACTTGATGCTCAACATACGAAAGGACGCGCGCATCTTCGCTATTGACACAGGCCGTCTCAACGAGGAGACCTACGAATGTGCGGAAGCGATGACGAACCAGCTTGGCATGACGATGGAATGGTACTTCCCTGCGCAGGAGGACGTCGAAGCATTGGAATGCGCAAAGGGTCTTTTCTCATTCCGCAAGAGTCTCGATGCCCGGCACGAGTGCTGCCGGATCAGGAAGGTAGAACCCCTTGCCCGAGCCCTGTCCGGCATGAATGCGTGGATAACCGGCCTTCGTCGGGACCAGAGTGTTACCCGAACTGATCTCAAGTCGGTGGAGCGCGACGATGCTCATGGCGGCATAGTCAAGATCAACCCGTTACTTGACTGGAAAGTATCGGATGTCTGGGTCTACATCAACGAGCACAAGCTCCCTTACAATCGCCTGCATGATGAGGGATATCCGTCGATCGGTTGTGCTCCCTGCACGCGCCCCGTGAAGCATGGCGAGCATCCGCGAACGGGCCGCTGGTGGTGGGAAACACCGGAAGACAAAGAGTGCGGGCTTCACGTCAAGAACTGGAACATATAGGTATTGCGGATTTCGGCAAAGAGAATGGATGCAACAGAATGGAAACGCATCGTAGAAGCATAATGAAATCGATCAGTTGGCGGCTCGTCGCAACTGTCTGCACGAGTTTTGCAGGCTGGTTCATCACCGGCTCACTTCAGGCTGGCATCAGCATCGGCATAGTAGACTGTCTGATCAAGATCGGCATTTACTACGGCCACGAACGGGCGTGGCAGCGCGTAAGCTGGGGCCTGGTTCGCGTCGATAGAGTCCAGACTGGCGAAGGAATATAGCATGTCAAAAGAGAACCTGCATATTGACACACAGCTGATTCACGGTGCGTACTCGCCGGACGAGGGAACCGGTGCGACTACTCTGCCGCTGGTGCAGAGCACTTCTTTCGCGTACAAGACAGCAGAAGATCTGGAAGCCGTTTTTGCCGGACGTGCCGCCGGCTTCGTGTATTCACGGATCAACAATCCCACGCTGGATCTGTTTGAGCGAAGAATGTGCGTCCTGGAGAATGGGCTGGCTGGGGTTGCAAGTTCATCCGGCATGGCTGCCATCAGTGTTACGGTGCTTGCCCTTGCCGGTGCGGGAGATGAGATCGTTTCCGGCAATAGTATATTCGGTGGCACCTACTCATTATTCGGCCACACCTTGGGCCGTTATGGCATCACGACCCGATTCGTTGAAACAACGGATGTTGAGGCATACAGGGATGCGATAACTGATCGGACGAAGCTCATCTTTCTGGAAACGGTCGGCAATCCGAAGATGGACGTGCCTGACATCAGGGCCATAGCGGCGATCGCCAGAGAGAAGGGCGTGGTCCTTGTGGTCGACAACACCGTGACAACCCCCGTTCTTGTCCGCCCGAAGGATCTGAGTGCCGACATAGTTATTCATTCTACGTCCAAGTACATCAACGGCCACGGGAACGCTGTCGGCGGCATGATCATCGACTCTGGGACCTTCGACTGGTCCAACCCCAGGTACTCGCATCTGAAGTCTTCCTACGACAGATTCAGAACTTTCGCGTTTGTTGCCTCGCTGCGGAACCAGGTCTTACGCGATCTCGGCTGCTGCTTCTCTCCGTTCAATGCGTTTCTTATGTCCGTTGGCATCGAATCCCTTGCCGTCCGTATGGAGCGACACTGTACGAATGCTGCTGCTGTGGCGGAGTTCCTTGCCAGGAGCGATAAAGTCGAGGAGTCGCGATATCCGGGACTGCAGAGCCATGTTGATCACGAGATCGCAAAGCGGCAATTTGGAGATCGGTATGGTGGGTTGCTGACGCTTCGGCTCGGGACCAAGGAGCGTTCGTTCCGTTTCATCAACGGCCTGAAACGGGCTCAGAACCTGGCCAACCTTGGCGACGCCAAGACTCTCGTCATTCATCCGGCCTCGACGCTGTGTCGTGAAGCCTCAGAATCGGAGAAGACCGCGATGGGTTTAACCGATGACCTGGTGCGATTCTCTATCGGGCTGGAACACATTGACGACATACTGAGCGACATCGACCAGAGCCTGAAGGGGCTTTAAGAGCGGGGACAAATGGTACTGGAAGGGAGTGATGGGCATGAACATAACTGTTAATGGTGAATCAGCAGATATTGCCGAACAGGTCTCGATCTCGGATCTGCTGACAATTCGCAATGTCAAGATGCCGGACATGGTTTCCGTTGAACGTAACGGAGAGATGGTCGATCGAAGCGCCTTCGGCGAGACATTTCTCGCTGGAGGGGACAAGATCGAATTCCTGTATTTCATGGGTGGTGGAAACGGATCGGAAAGAACAACCAGATGCAACTGACGGAAGAACAAATCGAAAGATACTCGCGACATATTCTCCTGCCGGAGGTTGGCGGAAAAGGTCAGGAGAAATTACTTGCCGGGAGAGTGTTAATCGTCGGGGCCGGGGGGCTCGGTTCGCCGGCCGGTCTATATCTTGCTGCTGCGGGCGTCGGAAAGATCGGCATTGTTGATTCCGATGTCGTCGATCTCACAAATCTACAGCGGCAAATCATGCATGAGACCGCTGACCTGGGTGTCCCAAAGGTCAACTCGGCCATGACCAGAATGCGTGCGATCAATCCGGACATCGAAGTACGTGTTTACCCCAAGAAGCTGATGGCTGATAATGCTGTAGACATAATCTCAGACTATGATTTCGTGATTGATGGAACGGATAATTTCCCGGCCAAGTTTCTTGTGGCAGACGCGTGCCACTTTGCGGACAAGCCATACTCTCATGCCGGCATTCTTCGGTTCACAGGCCAGGCGATCACAGTTATTCCGCGCAAGACAACTTGCTACCGTTGTATCTTCAACGCCCCCCCACCCCCAGGTGCAGTACCTTCGTGTTCCCAGGCGGGAGTCCTTGGAGTACTGGCCGGTGTCATGGGCTGCATTCAAGCCACCGAAGCGGCCAAGTATCTCCTGGGAATCGGTGAACTCCTGACTGACCGTCTGCTTGTTTACGATGCGTTGAGCATGGGCTTCCGCACCGTAAATGTCGCGCGAAACAGGAAATGTCCTCTTTGCGGTGACAGCCCGACAATCTCACGGCTACAAGACGAGGAGCGGCCCATTGCGTGTGATCCAGAAACTTGCGACTGTTATCAGAACGAACCTGGCAATTGATAAGGCCGTTTACGACGAGATGGTCAATGCGTCGCGGCAGGCGTTGCCGATTGAAGCGTGTGGTCTTCTTGGCGGCTCATTCGGCCGCGTGACGTCATTCTACCAGCTGACCAATACGGACAACTCGCCAGAGCATTGCAGCATGCTTCCGGAGGAGCAGTTTGCCGCGGTCAAGGACATGCGGCAGAAGGGTCAGAGAATGCTGGCCATCTGGCACAGTCATCCTGCCACACCCGCACGAATGTCTGAAGAGGACCTGCGCCTCGCCTATACACCGGACGTAGCTTATGCGGTGCTTTCGCTGGAATTTCCCGAGAACCCGGTACTCCGCGCATATACGGTTGAGGATTCGACACCTACAGAGGTACCGGTGATCATTCTCGAGACATCCGAGGCTTCGTCGGAGCACGCGCAATGACAACTGAGTTCTACAAGCTACCCGCGGATCTCGCTCAGGATATTGACACCTACGGCAGTGAGGTCGGCCGGTTCTCGTCAGGCGAGATGCCGCCTGGCGTCTTCAAGGCCAAGCGTGTTCCCAGGGGTGTTTACGAACAGCGGCAGGACGGCGCTTATATGGTCCGAGTACGCGTCGCGGGCGGCACACTCACCCCGGAGCAAGGCGAGACCCTGGCTGACATCGGCAGCGCCTTCGGTTCCCACCAGTTGCACATAACCACGAGACAGGATGTGCAGATTCATGATGTAAAGATCGAGCACACGCCGGAGATCATGCGGCGGCTGTTGTCGGTTGGTCTGACGAGCAAGGGTGGCGGCGGCAACACCGTGCGGAACGTTGCCGCCTGTCCTTACGCCGGCATATGTCCCGCCGAAGAGTTCGATGTGACACCATTTGCACATGCGGTCACAGAATTCTTGATTCCGCTTGTGGGAAGTTCCAACTTGCCGAGGAAGTACAAGATCTCATTCAGCGGGTGCGGTCTCGATTGTGCGCTCGCGCGAGTGAACGACCTCGGGTTCATTGCGAAGGCAAAGGATGGCAAGCCGGGCTTCCTTGTATATGCCGGAGGCGGATTAGGGGCACACTCCCGTCCCGGAGATCTCATTGAGGAGTGGGTCCCGGCAACTGACGTTGTTCGAATTGCGGAAGCAATAAGAAGACTGTTCGATCAACTCGGCGACCGAAAGAACCGTCAGCGAGCGCGGCTCCGCTTTGTCTTCGAGCGAATGGGCATGCCGGCTTTTCGCAACGCGCTACATGGCGTTATTCGGGAATTGGAGACGGAAGGAATCCAGGACTGTGCCGTTTCTGTGCCCGACATTCGTTCCCCCGCTGGCGCGTCACTGATCCGACGCGAAACGGATTCAGCCAGTGGTGTCCGATTCCTCGAGCAGCGGCAGGCTGGACACGTCGCATTGCCTCTTCATTTGCCGCTGGGCTTCATATCTGCCGAAGATTTCCGCAAGATATCGAGGATATCGCGCGAGTTCAGCCAGGAAAATGGTTTCCGGACAACCCGGTCTCAGAATCTCATAATCAGGTTTGTTGCGAAGGATGATCTGGCAGCTCTGGCCTCGAAGCTGAAGGGGCTGAAATGCGATGTCGTTAAACCTGCGGCGCTCGAGAGTTTTGTTGCCTGTGCCGGTGCAGCCACATGTCGATTGGGTCTTTGTCTGGCCCGGGATGCAGCGCGTGCCTGCGCTGAGGCTCTCGACAGATCGAGCATCACACCTGCCGTCCTCGCTTCACTCGACGTCAACATCAGCGGCTGCCCCAATGCCTGCGGGCAGCACCATGTGGCATCCATCGGTCTTTTTGGCGCGGCCCAGCGCACGGCAGGCCGACTCGTTCCCAGTTATCGTGTGCTCCTTGGTGCAAGATGTGATACGCCCACCGCGCGTCTTGCTGAACTGGCCGGATCCGTCCCTGCTCGGGCGTTACCGCAACTGCTGCTGGATCTTGCGCAGGACTTCGAAAAGGATCGGCTCGCAGGAGAATGGTTCTCGTCATATTTCGAGCGATGCGGAATGGAACATTTCAAGGCAATCATCGAACGGCATGCGACGGTGCCATCATACGATGAGCGCCCGGCTTTCTATAGAGACTGGGGCAGTGATGACGACTTCTCGCTTGCCGGCAGAGGTGGAGGAGAATGCGGGGCCGGCGTCTTTGAAGTCATCGCCGACGATATTGCCGGTGCAAAGAGAGCGCTTCATAGCGCGCAGAGCAGCAGTGAAAGCGCCGACATGTTTGAAGCTTTGCTCCCCGCTGCGCGTGCCTTGTTGATAACGCGCGGCGTAGATTCGCAGAACGCCACGGACATCATTCAAGCATTCGAGAAGCATTTCATAGACACCGGGTTAGTTCCTTCCGAATTTCGCGGCCTGATCTCGCGGGCACGCGGTTATCTGGAGGGCTGGCGCGAAGCTCTTGAAGGACAGGCTGACGACATTGGGCGTCTTCTGGCAGAAGTTGAAGCACTATTCGGCACTTTGGATGCGAATCTCAATTTCCACCGAGCCGAGTCTGCAGCATCGAACGAGACTTCTGCTTCCGCACCGGTCAGGGAGAAGCCGGCTGCCGTTGCGGAGCTTGATCTTCGAGGCGTTACGTGTCCCATGAACTTCGTCAAGGTAAAACTCAAGCTGGAGTCAATGGAGACAGATGACTTGCTTGCTGTTGTGCTGGATGACGGAGAGCCTGTGCAGAATGTGCCGGCCAGTTTAAGAAGTGAAGGCCAGGAAGTTGTTGATACCGTCGACCTCAACAACGGACATTGGCGGATAACCGTTCGCAAGAAGAAATAGGAAGGAGATACCGGACTGATGAAGTACTTCGAGGACAATTCGTTGTCGATAGGGAACACGCCGCTCGTGCAGATCAGGAAGATTGCGGGAAAGAACGGATTGGTGCTCGGCAAGGTTGAGGGCCGGAACCCCTCCTATTCCGTGAAATGCAGGATCGGGGCCTCGATGGTCTGGGATGCGGAGAAACGGGGCGTGCTGAAGCCGGGCATGGAGATCATTGAGCCCACGAGTGGGAACACTGGGATTGCCCTGATCTCTTTTCGCGTGTAGCTCATGTTACGACCGGTGATGACAAACTCGATTTCATGTACGTATTCCGCGGGCTACTTGAGTCCAATGCGCTTCAGGAATGAACCGACCTGTTCCACTGGTTCAGAGACTTCTGCTGGCAGAAGGAACGCTCGCTGAGTCTTTCAGTGGCATCCTTGGAAATTGGATATTCCTTGTTGGGTGTTGAATATTGAACAGGTTCACGGTTCTTCGTTCCTGGTTCCTGGTTGATGGATGCCACACGCGCCAGTTCCCTGAGACCCGAAACCTCACACTCACCTACGTGCGTGGGCGTCGCCGCTTGTTGTCGCGGCGTTTGTGGCGGGGCTTGGGCTTGTGTTTCGGTGGGGGCGCGCCACGCAATGGGACGGCGAGTGAGCCGTCGAAGAACTCGATGATGTGCCCCCGCTCAGCCAGCCAGTGCAGCGGAGAAAGAATAGTTTTTGCCTCAGGTGAATCCTCCGCCGCGTCCGGGCGAAGTCCCTTGAGCAGCTTGCTTCGTGAACACCCCGGATGCTTTCTGAGGTACACCAGCACTTCGCTGATCGACTCGTTGGCGGCCGCCGCGTCCAGCGGCACCGGGCGTGTGGCAGTCACAAAAGTGTATCCGCGCCCCGCTCTGAAGACGTAGAACTCCCTGTGGCGGAATGCGCCCCTGATTGCATTTGAGAGATTCATTGGGAATCGACTTTCGCGCTGCCACGCGGCAATCACCGCGCCGCGCAATGCGGAATGCTTCACTTCCCTTGCCACCGCCGCCTTCAGGTCAACTTTGCGTAGACGGTTAATCAGGTTCGGCACCACGTGCTTATCGATGTGTGCCTCAACCTCCTGCCATGTCAGTGGCTCGGATTCCGGTGACTCCTTCGACCGGTACACCGTCCGTTTGCGGCACTCCTCTTTCCATTGTGCAATCAACTCCTCGTCATGCAGATGCTCGATTTTCTTCTGGTACTCCGCAAACGACATTTCCGGGTACTTGGTACGTTGTATCTCCCGCGCCTTCGCTTCATGGCTGTGATGATTTGGCGGGCCCAGCAGTGTTCCTGACAGGCCGCAGCGAGCAATACACACAAACTTGCCCGAGGGCGGATCCACAAGCAGCTCCTCCTTCTGAAAATAGTCTTCCAGGTGTGAGTCGACAACATGAGACAGTAAGGGAGCACCGTCCATGGCGACCGCGCCGCACTTACCGCACTGCAGTATATAGGCATCCGGCGCGTCGGGCCCCACCTCAATACGCACGTGGCAAGTTTCGGGGTTACGCAGGAAGAGGGATGCCAGCTCAACAATCGGGTATGCCCGGCCCGTCGTGCGGATCTTCCTTACCACCGACAACAGATGGTGCTGATCGGGAAGGAACCGCACGTCTACCGGTGGCGGAGGCTCGGGCCTGGGCTGCGGTGGTGCCGCATGTCGGGGTGCCCTTGGCGCCCCCCGTTCAGGCCGGCCCTTCCCCTTTCTTCCGTCACGTTCTGGTCGACGTCCGCGCTCGGGCTGTCTGCGATCACGTGGTCCGTTCCGGTCTCTATCGCGAGAAGGCGGCCTACTGCTCCGTTCGGGCCTGTCTAAGTAATACTGAGATTGGGTGGGTGCCTTGCGCGCCCACTCCGGCACAAAGTTCAATTCCAGAATGAGCTCTTCATCAACCGTGACACGGTCGGCTGCTTCGTCATCGTTTTGTGGTTCGTTATCGTTCATGACAATACATATCCACAATAAGGCTGGTCGCTTCCTAACGGCAATACCAAAGGGGAAAAAGGTTATGGGTTCAAGGTTCACGGTTTCCACCAGAGGCTGACACGATTCAACGCAACCGCCGATGGACGCCGACATTCATATAGCAACAAAGAGGTACAAAGGACACAAAATAACTCAGAGGACGAACCATCCGTCGCCGGAGGCCACGGCCCGGCACAGCACGATCTATTCGATCTTGTAGATCCTACTCACCTCAGTTGGACAATTGCCATGGCAGCAGGGCAGTTGGCCAACGGCATCCATTCAAAAGCAGTTCGGGGATGATGGCATTGCCCGGCGGGAGGGGCCTCATGTCTAGCCAGCTTCGCTGAAAGTGTTCAGGGGTTCAGGGTTCAGGGTTCAGGGGGCCACCGGCGCTCGGACTCCGGCAGGTGCTTCTCCAGTGATTTCTCAAGACCGTTGAGCATTCGGATGCACTCTTTGTAGCGACCACGATACGAAGCATACACCGACTCGTCAATATGCAGCTTGCAGAGCCTCTGATAGACCTCCAGATCCTCGACTTCCTTTCATGCGAGAGCACTGCTTACA
>SPBP01000406.1 GCA_004525935.1 Lentisphaerales bacterium
CATTGAGCCCGATCCTGCTCTTCTTCGTAATCCAGGGACCCTCCCCTGGATCCGGCAGCGCGAAGTCCGTTTACACAGTGCTTCTGGTTGTGAATACCGCGCTTGTGGGGTTATGCGGCATCATTGCGAATATTCGGCTCTACCGTCTACTGAAGGCCCTGACGAGTTCGCAGGCTATCGCCACGCGCGTGTTGACGAGTTGGATCCTGGTCTCGGGCTTTGTGGGATGTCAGCTGTCCTGGATCATCAGTCCGTTTCTTGCGAAGCCCGGTGTTGCTATTCCATTCCTGAACCCGGACGCATTCAATGGCAATTTCTTTGAGTACCTCTGGCAGGCCATCAGAGGGCTCCTGTAGGAAGGATCTGGTGATCGGCCGTATGACCCACAGACGGAACAGACTCCATTATGCCATGTTCACGGCTATCGTGATCGTGGCAGGTTGTGCTGCAAGGTCTGAGCTGTCGGAGTTGTGGCCACCATTCATCGTAAAGTATGCAGGCGACACGCTCTGGGCATTGATGCTGTATGTGGGGCTTGGGTTCCTCTTACCCGGACTGAGGACCGGGGCTATTGCCCTGGCAGTACTGGTCTTTTCCTTTTCAGTGGAATTCAGCCAGCTCTACCACGCACCATGGATTGACTCTTTTCGTGGGACCCTCATTGGGGCAGTGGCCCTTGGGTCGGACTTCCTGTGGTCAGACTTGCTTTGCTATATCGCCGGTTGCGGGATAGGTGTGATCGGAGAAGCCAGTGCTCGTGTCCTCCGACAGGAATAGCGCCATTAGGGACAGACACTTTATCCGCCTCATCGACAAGGATAACGGATTGCTGACGATCGTCCTTCATGAGGCGCCTCCGCATCTACATCGTTCTCTGACACTCCTGCGACTCAGACTACAATATCATGTCTGCCGGCAGGTTTCACTACGGCAAACAAGGTCAGTGTTTGTGAGGAGGGTGGTACATTTTGCGTGTAGGCACACGACTGCTGAATGTGGCCCGCCCAATTCAGCTGCTGCTTCAGCGGGATCTAATCGAATGATTACACATAACGATTGAAGCCGGGCTTGCGAACCAACACTTTCCAGCATACTGCCGCGGTCCAGTACTTCTTTACATCTCGGACTACCCTTATAGAATCTACGCTGATGAGCTTTTCCAAAGACAAACACGCATACTTTGACTATCTTGCCGCCAGCCCACCATTTCCGGAGGCACTAGATGTGTTTGTTGATGTTTCCCAACGAGTCTTCGGCAACCCTTCGTCTCCCCATGACATCGGCAATCTCGCGAAAACAAGAATGATGCAGGCAAAGGATGCGTTTGCACAGCTATGTAATCTCCATGGTGGCTGCATGATACTCACATCAGGCGCAACCGAGGCAAACAATCTGGCTATTCGAGGAGTCATGGACCAGTTCCCACGGGGCCGCCTTCTGCTGGCCGCGGACGTTCACGCTTCCGCCTGGTTCGCAAAGGAGACATACGGCCATCGAGTCGATATCCTTCCGGTCGATTCGGAGGGACGGATCTCGACGGCCGGCCTGGTAGAACGAATTTCTTCGGATACAGCCTTATGCTCGGTTGTTCACGGAAATAATGAAACAGGCATAATCCACGACGTCTCGTCAATAGGACGTATCTGTGCCGATAAAGGCATCTTGCTCCATTGCGATGGGGCACAGGTCATCGGGCGCCTGCCCCTGAATCTTGATGATCTTGCGTGCGACCTTTACACATTTTCAGCACATAAGTTCGGTGGCACCAGAGGCACCGGTGGTATTTTGAGCAGGAAGAAGAAGACAGACCTTCTTCCCCATGCTCAGGGCGGTGGTCAGGAAGATGGGCTGCGGGCAGGAACCGAGAATGTGGCCGGCCTGGCTTCAGCCGTCAGGGCGCTCGAGCTTTGCACAGCTCGCATTGCAGGCGAAATCGACAGACTCAGAGCGCTGACCTCGCTGCTCACGGAGAAGCTGAAACGCGGCAAGCCACGGAACGTGATCTATTCCGATCATGAAACAGGGCTTCCCGGGCTTGTCTCCGTGTCTTTTCCGGGCACAAACGGAATGTCGGTCGTAGCGGATATGAACATGGCAGGTTTCGCGCTCTCAACGGGTTCGGCATGCAGTGCGCATGAGGCTGAGCCATCTCGAGTAATACGGGCTATGGGCAGATCTAGGGAGGAAGCACTTGGGACAATCAGAATCTCCATGGGCAGATCGACCAGCGAAGAGGAAGTGCTGGCACTCGCTGAAACATTGTTGACTGTAATCGAAAGGCAGCTTCGTCTAAAATAGAGCGCGTCCCATTACCTGTCCATTTCTGACTCGATCCGGTCACAAAAGGGTTGCGTCCCATAGTTCTCCGAGTCCGTGGGCGCTGCTTGCGTGGAGCCATTCACATCGTTAGGGAAAACGCCTGTTTCCGGCACTCCTCGGCCTGAGGCAACCGAGCAATGACCCAGAGATTGTGGGCGAGTACCGCCCAGGCCACCCGGTTTTCACGATGCACGAAGCCCTTGCTCATCATCGGCCGACCAAGGGAAAATGGATGCTGGCTTTCACCCAGCTCGTATCCAGAAACAGGGCATCGATATCCAATGGCTTCTCCAGCTCAAGCGTCGACTGA
>SPBP01000495.1 GCA_004525935.1 Lentisphaerales bacterium
TCAGCCAGGACATCGTGCTCCGTAACGGGGACGTACTATTCATCCCGGAGTCAATCTTTTGATGACAGTATCGAGAATTAAGGAGCTATGAAGAAAATGAAGTTGCGTCCCAATACAGCAGTCCTTCTGCTTTCTCTCTTTGCGTTCGCGAATTCCGGCGTCGCTGAACCGGGAGATGGCATTCGCTTCGGCAATGGCTGGTCTCTGAGTCCTTTTGTCGCAGGGACCGTAACGTACGATTCCAATGTTCTTCTCAGACACGATGACTACGAGAGGAACGAAGAGTTGAATGAGCCGGAACGAGACGACGACGTTTTCTACGACCTCGTAGGCGGACTATCGCTCATAAAGGAAACCGATGACATTACGATGAACCTGCGAGGGCTGGCAAAGCTCCGCAGCTATGAGATCTACACCACTCTTGACGACGAGACATTCCAGCAGAACTTTGACGCCGTGCTGGGCGATGCCGACGGGATTCGAATCAAGCTGAGTCAGCAATACAGTCACGTGTCGGACTACGAATTTACGCGAGAAGAAAGCGGTCTGAAAGAACAGGACATGGTCACCTTGCGGTTGATCGAGACCCGGACGCGGCGTACCGACCGGTACATTGAGGATTACGGTGTCTCGGTCATGGATGACTTCTCCAAGCTTCAGCTGCAAGGCGATCTCGGCTATGGAAAGGTAGCCTTCGGGGACGACACACCCATATACTTCCCGAAGAGGGACCTGCGGGATTGGGATGAATATCAGGGATCGGTGAATGTGGGATACCGTATGACGGACAAGTCCAGCGTGTTCATAGCTCCGAGCATAGGGCAGCACCACAGCGACAACGGCCTTGATACTTCCACCTTTGTTAAATTCCGTGCCGGGTTTCGCTCAGAACCCACAATCAAGCTAACTTACAGCATCGGGTGCGGGCTCCAGTACTACCGAGGTGGGGATAACACGGCAGAATTAGATGATATCAACTTTGGCACAACAAGTAGTTCAGACGATCTCGAGCTACAGTTCTTCCATTACGACCTCAAAGCAGCCTGGGCGCTGACTAGGAGGACCGATTTTCAAATATTCGGTCGTAACGAGATGATCCCGACTTCGGCTTTCGATAACAATACCAAGCGGGTGGATCAGGGCTCGATCGGTCTGATACAGCGGCTGGGCCAGAAATGGTCAACATCGCTGGGGCTTTCGTACAGACAGGACACGTATACGCTACCGATCAACGGAGTTGATGCCCATGAAGAGCTGGCCGGAATCCTGTGGAAGATTCAGTATGATGCCCGCAAGAGCTGGCTACAAGTGACTGCCCAGGCGCGTTATGAGGAGTTCACGTCGAACATTCAGGAAGACTACCAGCAACTCCGTGCTACTCTATCGGCAGACATTTCATACTGATCTGTTGCTGATATACCGTTGACATTACTGCCAGGAAATGGTCTACTTAGTGTCATGAAGCTATTCTCTCGACATCTGATCCTGATCGTCATCGGCTGCATCATGGCGCTTGCAGCCACTACTACGTTCGCTGCCGCAAGCTTCGAGATGCCCACCGATGAGCAGATCGACGCAATTGCCAATGATCCTTCTCTTCTCAAGGGCTTCATCGAAAATGCCGACGAAGACCAAACCGTAGAGATCTTGATCCGTGTCATCGGTCGACTGAATGAGCTTCCAGACATTACCGAGGCTGTGAAGGGCGCACGCATCGCCACGATGTTTGAGGTGGTCCGCCAGATGCATCCGGACAGAGCGGCGACCATTATCGCGCGAGTATGGAAGCGGGTAAACCCCAGGTTGCTTCCCATCATTCGTGATGGTGGGGCACCCACGCCGCCGTATACGGGTCAATAGCTTCTGCTGTCCGCAAATTCCTCAGTGCTCTGCGCCTCTGCCGCGTGCGGAGCGATGTTCGACAAAGCTCCCGACAAAGCTTCCGCCCTCAGCCTTCCGCCTTCAGCCTTCCGCCCTCAGCCTTCCGCCCTCAGCCTTCCGCCCTCAGCCTTCCGCCCTCA
>SPBP01000356.1 GCA_004525935.1 Lentisphaerales bacterium
ACTCTGATGCCGCGCCCGTTGTGAGACGGGTTTGGGTCGGTCGCCGAAATAATGACCCGTCTGACCTTGCGTCTGATAATTTCGTCCGTACACGGCCCGGTCCGGCCACTTGTGGAACAAGGCTCGAGTGTGACATACAAGCTTGCACCTGCCGCCTTCCGGCCCGCTGCGGAGAGTGCCTCTATTTCAGCGTGAGCTCCCCCTGCTCTACGGTGGAATCCCTCGCCAACGATGCTGCCACGGTTGACCACTACGGCACCGACCGGCGGATTCGGCGAGGTGCGTCCCATGCCTTTCACTCCGAGCTCGATTGCCCGCTGCATAAGGCACTCGTCATGATCAGTTGACTTGCGGCTGGTCATCTTCCGTCTGCTCCGGCTCCGGATCAGTCGCATTGGCCTCCGACGGCGACTTCCCGGCAGTGCGAGCCGGCCGATGCAGATCCCTCCTTATGTTGTCCAGAATACCGTTGATAAACTTCCCGGATGCTTCTCCACCCCCGTATAGCTTCGCAATCTCAATTGCTTCATTAATTGAGACCACCGGCGGAATATCCGTCCGATAGAGAAGTTCATAGAAAGCGAGACGCAGTACGCACTTCTCGACCTTGCCGATCCTCGAGATATCCCAGTTGGTCGTGTTCTTCTGAATCATGAGGTCGATTTCAGAAAGGTTCTGCATAACGCCGCGTACAAGGGATTCGGCGAATTCAATCGTCTCGTTGCTGGCTCCGCTGTCATGCCAGAACCCGCGCAGCGTCGAGTCGACGTCCTGCGGGTTCATATCGAGCTGAAACAGCAACTGTATTGCCCGTTCGCGGGCGTCACGCCTTTTGCCCATTTCTATTTCCCGCCCCGTCCCAGTTCCTTGTAGAGATTGACCATTTCAATAAGAGCCAGCATGGAAGTCCAGCCCTTGTTGCCTGATTTTGTTCCGCATCGCTCTATCGCCTGTTCGAGGTTGTCCACGCAGACGACGCCATTGATCAGTGGAAGTTCGGTGTCCATGGCAGTCTTTGCCAGAGACCTCGACACCTGTGTATTGATCAGTTCCGCGTGTCGGGTGGCTCCCTGCACAACCGCACCGAGAGCAACAAGGCCGCTGAACTTGCCTGACTTGGCTGCACGATCCGCCACGAGCGGCAATTCGTTAGCACCGGGTGTCCATATTACCGTCAGGCTGTTTTCGTTGCCGCCATGCCGCACAAAACAGTCCACTGCGCCGTCAAGAAGCTGTTTCGTGAAGAAGTCATTGAACCGGCTTATCACGACGCACGCCTTTATACCGTCAGCCTTCAATAGTCCCTGTATTTCTTCCCTGCTCATCTGCTGCCTCCTTTTCTTGTTATATTCATCTTTGCACGCTGCTCCTACAACAAATGACCGAGCTTCACCTTCTTGGTATGGAGATACGCTTCGCTGTATTCAGTTGACTCGTGAACGATTGGAATTCGTTCGACTATGGTCAGGCCGTATCCCTGCAGTCCGACTATCTTCCTGGGATTATTGGTCATGAGCCGAATGCGCTTGAGTCCGAGATCAAGGAGTATCTGGGCCCCAATCCCGTAGTCGCGCAGGTCAGCTGGGAAGCCGAGCCTGGTATTAGCGTCAACCGTATCAAGTCCTTCCGTCTGCTGAAGCTCATATGCATGCAGTTTATTCGCGAGTCCGATGCCTCTTCCTTCCTGGCGCATGTAGACCAGGACGCCGGCACCGGCCTGGGATATCATCTGCATTGCGCCCTTCAGCTGCTGACCGCAATCGCAGCGCAAGGAGCCAAGCACTTCGCCGGTAAGGCATTCGCTGTGAACCCTGACAAGTGGAGCATCTTCCGTCTGGGGCGAACCCATGACCAGCGCAAGATGATGTTCGCCATCCACTATGGACCTGTAGAGATGCAGGTCGAAATGGCCCAAGTCTGTCGGCAATGAGATGGCCCTGACTTTCTCGACGAGTTTCTCACTGCTCCTTCGGTAAGCTATCAGGTCGGCGATTGAGATCATCTTCAGGCCATGTCGCGAACTGATTTCACGCAATTCCGGCAATCGCGCCATTTTACCATCTTCCCGAAGAATCTCGCAGATCACCCCGGCGGGGCGCAGTCCGGCCATGACGGCAAGATCGACCGCTGCTTCTGTATGGCCGGCGCGCCGCAGGACGCCGCCCGGCTTAGCCTCAAGTGGAAACATGTGGCCCGGACTTACTACGTCCTGGGGCTTACTATTCTCGTCCATCAGCACGCGTATTGTTTCGGCCCGATCCTGCGCGCTTATACCCGTTGTTATTCCGTTAGCCGCGTCAACAGATTCCGTGAATGCGGTGCCGAACCGGTCGCCGCCTCGCCGATGCGACAGCTTCTCGATACCGAGCTTACGGAGTCGGTCGGACGGAAGTGCAACACAGATGAGCCCACGCCCATTGATTGTCATGAAGTTTATGGCTTTATCGCTGACCTTCTGGGCAGCCACGACGAGGTCACCCTCGTTCTCTCTCGTCTCGTCATCAGTGACCACGACAAGCTCGCCGTTGCGTACGGCGGCAACGGCCTCTTCGACCGGATCAAATATGCATCCATTAGTATCCGTGCCCGGACTTTTCATTCTCTTCCCTTCCTGCGTGCGGGCACAAAAAAGCCCGAAGACACAATGCCTTCGGGACAAAGAGATGCTCAGAACAATCTTCTCCCATCCAGACTCAGAAGTAACAAGACTCCATTACTGTCGGCCACGGAATTTCACCGTATCTGTCCCGGTCAAATGCAACCTGGACTCGCGGGCTTTTACCGCCGGTTGGGAATCGTCCGCTCAACTGACTGCGGACCCACCCTGTCCCGAAGATTTCAAGTTGTACGAGTTTATATAGTCTCTCCATGAAACGTGTGCAAGAAGAAAAGCATCACGTCTGGATGTCCGGGCGCATGTCACTTCCGTAGGGATAACTCTCAGCACGAATTACGGCAGAACGACGTATGAGTGGCGATGAGCCTATGGGTGTTGAAGACGGGCTATTCGCGGTTAATCTTCTCTTCTCTCCATTCACCCATTGTTCGAAGTTCCTCTTCATCACGGTTTTCGTTGTTGATGCTGCTTGCTCATGTAGTAGCGCAT
>SPBP01000135.1 GCA_004525935.1 Lentisphaerales bacterium
CTCCAACAGCAATGGCTTCATCGATATTGTGGGTGACAAACAGTATTGTTATTCGAGTCTCCTGCCACAGTTCGACGATCATCCGCTGCAGGTCCTTTCTGGTCATGTCATCGACATCCCCGAACGGTTCATCCATCAGAAGCATCCTGTGCTGTGAGGCGAGTGCCTGTGCTATTGCCGCACGCTGACGCATTCCACCGGACAACTCGTGAGGATAAGCATTTTCGAAGCCTGTCAAACCCACCTTGGATAACAATTCACATGCTGCTGCGCGTTTTTCCACACGTGGTGCTCCGCGCATTTCGAGTCCAAACACAACATTCCGGAGAAGCGTCCTCCAAGGAAACAACGTGTAGTGCTGAAACACGCAAGGCATGTTGGTCCCCGCCTTCAGGCCGTCTGCCAGAAACACTTCTCCGCTGTCTTGTGAATCCAGCCCGGCAATGATGTTGAGAAGCGTTGTCTTGCCACAGCCTGTAGGCCCAATGACAGTGACGAATTCTTTTTCTTTCACTGTCATGTTGAGGTCTTCAAGTGCCTGAACGGTCGCGCCGGACGCGGAGCAGTATGTCTTGGATATGCCGACAAGTTGAAGTATGGATCCAGACATCCTAGACCTCCTTCCCATACCATTTGACGAGTGGTCGTGCACCGTACAACAACAACGCATTGAGCGACGCGCCAATTGCCGCTATGATCACCATTGATGCAATAACGATGTCCATGCCGGACTGATCCGCGGCATACATCAAGAGGTAGCCAATACCGTTACTGGCGCCCGGCAGCATTTCAGCGGCAATGATCACCATCCAGCAGGTTCCAATGCCTTGACGGAGCCCCGTGAGAATCATGGGCATCGCAGCAGGCAGGTATACATGGATGAAGATTTGTCTTCGGTTTGCACCAAGCGTCTGCGCAAGCATCAGATAGTTCCGTCGCACGCCAGCCACTCCATCGATCGTGTTGATGACAACAGGTAAAAACGCGCCCCAGAACAGCACGAAGATCATGCCAACTTGCACCTGGTCGAGAATCGTCCCCGTGAACCGAACGCCGAACAGTTGAGGAATCGTTCTCAATTTGAAAACAGCAATTGCAAACGGAATCCACGCAATCGGACATAACGGCCGTAACAATTCCACTAGTGGTTCCAACAAGCCCCGCACGACACGGACCGAACCCATAACCAGACCAAGGCTGACTCCCACCAGGGCTCCGAGCAGAAATCCGACAAGCGCGCGAACAAAGCTCACTATGGTGTTGCTGAAGAGCGAACCGGACGCGTAGTGATCTCGAAACGGATGCACGAGCTGGCCCGCCACCACGGTGGCGCGCGGGAGAATCCATGGCTGATCAAGGATTCGCGCAGAGATCTCCCACGCACCCATCAGCAGCGGCAACAAAACCGTCCATCCAATGATCTTGGGCCAGTTTCGCCGTTCTTGACTTAACGCTCTGTTGTTACTTGCCAAGACGTTCTCTCGCTTTCTTCAACAAGGATAAGTCGCAGGCCATCACTGCCGCCTCCTGCTCAGTTGCCGTCTTGAGCTTCCCGTCAAAGACCGCCAGCCCCTGCATGGCTTTCAGCCATATAGCCATACGGTCGTGCCAGTCCTTCGAAGCGTCCATGGAATATCCGCTCGTTGGGATGCTGTTGCGTTCGACTTGCTCGCTTGTGCCGATCCAGCGGGTGGCAGAGCTTACGGCCGCATCCAGATCCGTATTGATCAGGTCAGTGGCCTGCTGAAATAGGACAAGCAATGCGGCTATTGCCTCGGCCTTTTCTCGCATCGCCTTCTCATGTGCAGCAATGCAGCAACAGGGATGATTTCGAAGCGTTCCTGGCGGCAAGCCTTCTAAATCGCAGACAACCTTGAGAATCTTCTTCTCGAGGCCAATCGCAGGGAATGGATTGTTACCGACGTAGCCGTCGACAAGACCCCCTGACAGGGACGCATTCAGTTTGCCGTCGCCCTTGACATTAATCATATGAACTTGCACATCCGTCTTTGACAGGTCACCAGTGAAGTTGATGCCTTCGTGTCGAAGTGCCTCCTCGAACACCAGCTTGGCGCATGCAATGGGCGCTTTGTAGCCAATCCTGAGAGGCTCCTTGGCATCGCGAACATGTTCGAGGAATTCCTTCCAGTTTCCGATCGGAATATCTGGCCGCACAACAAGCATGTTTCCTTTCGAGTGAAGTGGCGCTATGATCTTCACTGGCGCGCCCTGATCTGCAGCAGCAAGTGACGGCGTTACGCCGCCGAACCCCACATCGATGATTCCCTGTGCCAGGGCAGTCGGCATCTTCGACCCGCCTCCCACCCTCACGATCTCCACGTCGGCCAGCTTCCGATCACCGTCAAACAACTCATAGAGTTCTTTGTCGCGAACCACTTTCAGCAATATGCCGGTACTCTCGGCAAACCGCTCCGCATTATCGGCGGCAACAAACAACGCAATCTGATGGTCGTGCCCGACATGCCCCACCTTGACGTTTACAGGTGTCCCGGCCGCAAGCTCGGAATCAGACCTCCTGCCACATCCAGGACCCACAAGTACAATTGAGACGATCATAAGCAGGCTGCAAATCGTTTTCATCGGATTCTCCTTCCCCGGTTCCTAGAACATGTAGAACAGTTTGGCGACCACACCAGAGTTGTCCTTATATGTCATTGTTGAGTCGGCGTTTATCACCGCGCCCAGTTTGAACGACGCATCCTTGAACGGTTTCCAGACGAAACCAGGCACAATGTCGTGACAGTCGCCCTTTTCTTCCTTGTCCGTGTAGTTGTATTCAATACCAAGCAGGAGTTTCTTGTGGGCATTGTAGAAAGCGCCCGCATTGATCTCTGTAATGTCGCAGCCATCGTCCAGATTCCAGCAATAGCCGGGGTTGAGGTGAAGGCTGAAACTTTTCCATGCCTTTGATATTTCCGCTGTTGCCTTGATAGAGTCGTCATCCACCCCCATCTTCCTCGCGCTGTCACCCGTATCGAAGTAGTACCACACGTCGACAGCCACGCCCGGCGTGGTGTCTGTTTCTTTGATGCAATTCCATTTTTCAAATACGAAGATGTTTCCCAGTCCACTGCTCTTGATGTTCTTGCTTGCCGACTTGAAATCAACCCACATGTACGGAATACCCAGCGCCACGTGGTGGCCCTCGGCCCACCCGTACTTGGCGATCAGCACGGTGTTGAATACGTCATTGTTGTCCGTATCCGCCATATCTTCGTAGCAACTATCTACAAGCTTCTTTTCACAGTCGATGGACTGCATTTTCAAGCAAACTGACAGCCGACCTTTGCCGACCGTGTTCGCCGTCCTCGTCTTTGTAAAGAAACTCATTGGATATTTCCCGATCCATGGGTCCGTCTCCGGCCGTTGTGCATCCTGGCCGAAGACGTGGCACGCGCAAGCCAGATGAACACTGAGATACAGTACAACTCGTTTCATGATCTGATCCTTTCTCGAGTATATCGATCATCGTTCGCGCAGACTGTGAATAGATAGTGCAGAACGATGCACCGAAGTCACCAGGAAGGTGTCGGATGGCGGTGACGCAATGGAAGGTCACAGCTTCCGGCACACAGCCGCGTTATGGACATACACACGGCATGTCCAAGTGACAAACCGTGTCATCTACGTATGAGCAGATCCATTGCATCACCCCCTTTCAGATTCTTGAGGGTTCGGTCTTGGTTAAGCGTCTGTGGGAAACCAAAGTCGTTACACCAGTCGCGACAAGAAGTAATCCCAGGAACAAAGCAACCGACACCCCTGCCGAAAAGTCCAAGGATTGGCAGAACGCCAAGCCACACAAGGAGCCGATAGTTCCGGCCACCCATGTGATAACCAGACGCACACCCCATTTCTCCGAAAACAGGGCGGATATGGTGGCAGGAATAATCAGAAAACAGAATATTACAACCACACCAGCCAGTCGGACTGCCACGGTAATGACTATGCCGCAGAGGGCGTAAAACAAGAAATCCCAGCCAACGACGTTCAAGCCGTCCCTTGCGGCATTCTCGTAGTTGTCCGATATTCGTTGGAACGGACGACGGAAACCCCGAAAGCACAGCCCCGCAAACGCAAACGCCAATGCCGCCCAGCCGATATCACGGGCATCAACCCACAGCAGGCTTCCGGTAAGCATCTGTTGAATGTGTGTATGGCTCCCGGTGCTCTTTCCGATCATGAAGAGCGTACCAGCAGCTACAATGGCATAGGTAATGCCAATCGTTGCTTCAATGGGTAACGTTGATATCTTACGCTTGGCAACAGCAAAGAAGAGCGCGGCTATCAGCGTGGCCCCGAATGCACAGATGGAAGCCAATGGTGAGTCTGCGTGTACGTGGAAGCTCATGTGTGCCGCTATCGCACCCAGTGCGGCAATTTGTGCCACGGCAATATCAATGAATATCACTTCGCGTTTGAGAACATGGAGTCCAAGATATCCAAGAACAGCCGTCATGAGAAGACAGGCCAGCAATGGTAAACCAAGCGTGGATATCAAGCCCGTCATGACGCACCTCCTTTCGCCACTGGCAGCAGCCCGCGTATGAATAGTGCCACCAGAAAGAACAGCCCCATTGCGAGCATGAGGCTCGGTCCATAAGGACTGTCAGTCCTGTATGAGAAGAACAACCCCAGGACACAGGCGACCATCCCTGACGACCATCCAAGCAGCAGCCCCGCCTTCCACCTGTGAGTGAACATCACTCCGATCGCTGCAGGAATCATCAGGAATCCATATGCCAGAAGAACGCCAGCAACTGGAACGATCAATATGGTGATGATCCCCTGTGACAAGAAGAAGAGGAAATCCCAGCCTGCTCGATGCGGAACGTCCTTATCGAGTTCCGTGATATGAATAATGCGCCTTCTGAACATGTAGTGGAAAAGTAGCAAGAGCGAATAGATGCCAGCCGTTGTGCCAACCAGCGGCCACGAAACCCATGACATTGATCCGACAAGGGTGTTCTTGAGATCTGTTCCACCGGTTGGCAGCTTGTCGGCAAGAAGAAGACACGCTACCAATGCCATCCCGTACATGATGCCGATAACCGCTTCATTGGGTATCAGCCTGTTCTTCGGTCTGATCACGGCCAACAGAATACATCCAACGAACGTAGCCGCCATCGCCATCATGTAGGAAGCAGGCGTCCCGTACCTGACCCCAATGGCGATACCCACAACAATGCCGAACGCAGCCAGTTGATCCAGTACAAGATCACAGAAAATGATGCCCCGTCTAATGATGTGCATGCCCGTGTATGTGTGAAGAATCAGGACCACCGCTATCAGGCATATTTGCATGGCGAAGAAGTTCATGCGGTCATCAACTTGCCGCTCTTGTTCTTGATCGGCATCTCCCACCGTTTCTTCCGAAACGACCTTCTCTGTCGAGATCTCCGATAGTGCAGCCCTCCGCAATGCGTCGATATCTGAATCAGCTTCTTGGGCGAACGCAGGGGTGTGCGGCCAGGCGACGAAAGCCATGACCGCACACATTCCTGCGAGAAGCCGTCTCTGATACGGGTAGTTCACTCTATCAGTCCTTGCTTCTTTGCCGCTTTCAGTAAGGAGTTGACCCACAGGTCTGCGAGCTGGAAGTAGTCATCAATACCTTCCTGTCCGCAGACATAGAGGGGAACAATAACCGGCTCAGCGCCGACCTTGTCTGCCACGGCGCATATCTTGTGTTCATCAAAGTAATTGGCAGCCAGGATGATCCTGATCTTGCGCTCCTTCATCATCCTGGTAAGCCCCAGGACATGCTTAGGCGAAGGCGGAATGCCCGGTTTCGGCTCGACCGTCCCAGCTTCTTCCAGCCCGAACAGGGTCACGAAGTACACCCAGTTCTTGTGGTACGTCACAATTGGCGTGCCGCGAAGAGGAAGCATCTGTTTGGTCCAGCCACCTAGGTGTTCAACCAGCGCGGTTCCCTTCAGTTCTTGTTCCTCAAGGAATGGTATGAGTTTCCCCTTTACAGCCAGATCACAAAGGATGTCGCCACCAAGGATGTCAACCAGCTCCTTGCCAAACAGCTTCTCGTCCATTCGCCGGAGGAAGCCATTTAGTGCTTTCTCATAATGTTCTTTCCACGCGGGATCGTTCTTGACCAGACCCGCGGCAATGTTTCTGGCCGCGACACGCATATTGACGGGACTGCACGTGACATGGGGATTGCCATAGACATGCAAGCCGCCTTCTGATCTGGACATGACTTTGGGCTTCTCAAGCATGTACATACCTTTTGACACAGCTACATAACCATCTTGCCCGCTGCGCACCTGCTTGTTGCCCGCCTTGTCAACAACCGTGGGAAGCCACATTTCCAGATCCAGGCCCGTATCGATCAAAACATCGGCCTGCCTGACCATATCCACAAACGACGGCTTGGGCCGAATGAAGTGAGCATCCTGCTCGCCTTTCACAATAGCCTGAACATCAACCCGGTCCTCGCCAATAGCCTTCGCTATCACTGCGTAGTCCGGCAACGTTGTCACCACCTTTAGCGGCTTGTCCGCCGCCCACGACTGCATACACATTCCTATGAGCAC
>SPBP01000211.1 GCA_004525935.1 Lentisphaerales bacterium
AACGGATGCCGCAGGGCATGGATGACAAACGCCTGCTGCCGATGGTTCAAGCGCCGCAGGTATTTCAACTGGGCTTCAACCGCCAGGACTTCTTTACGCTTGCGCTCGATGTATGCGTGCAGTTCCTTGATCGCGCGATTGATTACTTCCGTCTGATAGATAATGAAGTAATTCGCATCATTATCATCGGTCTCCGTATACAGGAAGCTCCGCGCATACTTTGCAGGAGCCTTGACCAGGATGCTTGAGATCGAAACAAACTCAAACAGCCAGTATCCGCTTCGCAACATGGACCAGTAGAAAAGCGCACGCGCCGTCCGGCCGTTGCCGTCATAGAACGGATGGTCATACGCCAGCCAGAAATGGATGAGAATTGCGCGGACCACCGGATGGACAAACCCCTTCGGCGTCCGGCTGTTGGCGAAATCGCACATCTGTAGCATTCGTGCGTCAAGCTCATCGGCCGGCGGTGGATCGTGATGGACAACACCTTCGGAATCCGTGACCCGGATCAGTTCATCGTCGGTTCGGAAGCGACCGGCCGCGTCAGGCTTATCGAGCGCCTTCTCTGTCACATGACGGTGAATATCGAGAACTAACTTCGGCGTAAGTTCCTGGTCCTTCACCTCCATGATGTGCTTCATCGTGAAGAAGTTGTTGAGGATCATCTGCTCACTTCGGTCTCGCGGCTTCCTTCCCGACCTGATCATCTCCTTCGCCACTTCGCGCGTCGCGACCGCGCCTTCCAGTTGACTCGAGGTGATGGCTTCCTCGATCAGCGAACTGACCACGTACCTGTCCCGGGTCTGTGGATTCGTTATCGGGTCCGGCATGCCAATGAACCCGCCCGCGCCAGAATCAATGTCGTGCAGGAGTTCCTGGACAGTATCCGTAATGTAATAACTGAACGCCGTCCCCGTCTTGTCGAGCAGTGGAATCTGTCGATAGGCCGCCTTCCGTTTCAGCTTTAGCGCCGCCCACCATTCTTCATGGGTAAATCCGGCGCGGACCGGCCGCCTCCGAATTTCGTCCCAGTGCATATATCGAGTTTCCGTGTGCAGCCCGTCTGCAAGCCGCAGTACAGACTGAATGCGGTTTCTGTCAACAATCTCCTGAAAGACTGCTTCAAACTCCGGTGCAGGTTGTGGCAATTTCATTCTTCACCTATCAATGTGCTATCAGGATGTGACATATTGATAGTTACGTCAACGTGACAATGCAATATATTATCAATCTGATAGATGCTGATAGGCTGTTGGTAATAGGCCGCGAAGCTGGCCAACATGCTCATTAGCAGTGCGTTACACAGATACCATGCTGTTCATAAGCCTAGCCCGGCTGGCCCCCAGTCGAGCCAACCAGGCTCAGCGCTGCACTCAGGGCTTAACAACCAGAGCCATGCCGGGGTTAGTTCGCGGTTCGTGGTTCGTGGCTCCTGACCCCTGCCCTTTGATCATGCTGATATCTTCTGTTATGCTTCCGATATGAAGAACGCGCCGGACGTATCAGGATACAGTAAGCTGCTGGCTGATATCAGGGCTATTTGGGCTAAGCCTGAAAAGACGTGGGGCTTTCCTGCACACTTCAGGGCTTCACTTACAGCGTCTACAAAGGAGAATGCACTATGAAGCGACCAGTAACTGTCATGTTGGCTTGTGCCACTACTGTCATACTGTCGGTCTGCATTATTGGATGCGGGGGAGATAGCGACTCTGTTGAGTCTCGCATGGACGCTGTCGCCCTACTTGATCAACAGTTTATTGCCCAACAAATAAGTGTCGACGAATTCCTGTCGCAGGTGGACGAGATAATGGCCGGAATAGACGTGGCAGACTTCATCAAGTATCTGGAGGAAGTCACAGGGAATGAGTACGACCCCACCGCCAGTATGCTTGGTTTGGTAAAGGTATCGCGCTCACTACCCATGGTGGCTATGGATATTGAGCAGATCCCGGTGGCTATGGATTCTTCCGAGTGGCTTGAAGCATTCTACACCTTCTTCGTCACGGCCGGAAAGGGCGTGCTGCCACCGTCAAGCTCGGTCCCGTTGACTATCATAGAGGTTGCCAACTCTGACATGTTCATTACGCTGTCACACGTTCTGGTGCTTAGACACCTTAAGGATGCCTGGTTCAGTAACGACATCACCGTGGAGGACTACGGACGCCTTCAGAATGTGCAGTGCAATAACCCGTTCGAAGCTGAGCGGCAACTCATGGTTCTACTTGATATACCAGTGCCTTCTTGGCTCCAGGCAGCCTCAGGTGCAGAAATCAGAGAGACCACGCCAATCACGCCAACCGAGGAGGAAACTGCCACTGACTCGGATGATGGGGATACGCGAGAGTATTACGGGCCCTGGGAACGATGGGAAGAATACGGAAATTACATCATGTATCGCCAGTGCAAGAGGATGACTATGGGCGCTGACTGGTCGACGACCGAGTATTGGGTCGAACTACAGGATGGCAGAACAATATGGAGCGGCACAGAGTCCTACGTGAACTGCACGGCAACACTCAATTGGGAGACGTGTGATTGGGAAGACTCATGTGAGCCGCTGCAAACCATTAATATCAATGACCTGAGAGATGCCTTAAATAGCGCTTGCCAGTAAGAATAAGGGGCACTTTCTCTATTCGCCTTTTGATGCTGAGTCTTTGCAGCGCTTGCGGGTTGCTTCAGCGTGGTCAATCCGAGCTTGCCGCCTATGGATGTGACCGCCAGGCGTGCGATAAACGAGCATACCGAATCAGGGATCGTGCTGCAACAGTGCGGAGCTGGGAACTTCGATGATGGATCTCGCTGACGCTCTTTCGCTTTCTGAGGAACACGGCGATTCTTGATTGACTCCGAACGTCTATTTGGCTATATTGCCAACTAGTTGATCGGAGGGGGGGCATGAAGAGGATCAAGCAAAACACACTGGAGCGACGAGCGAACATCCTCAAAGCACTCGCTCACCCGTCACGGTTGATGATGGTTGATGAGTTGGCGAAAGGTGAGCGTTGCGTATGCGAATTGCAGCAACTGGTTCGGGCGGACATGTCGACGGTCTCAAAGCATCTCACTGTTCTGAAAAGGGCCGGGCTTGTTGAATCCGAGAAGCGAGGTCTCCAGGTGTTCTATACGCTTCTGTCACCTTGCGTGATGAATTTCTTCACGTGTGTCGAATCGGTGATAGCGGCCCACAAAGAACAGGCGGCAACGGTGGCAAGAAAGTAGATTTCTCTTTTTTTGACAACTACTTGGCGAGATGGCCAAGCATGTGGGAGTAATGAGATGGTTGACTGGAAAAAGGAATGGAAGAAGCTGGCTTTGATAGCCGGGGTCTTCATTGCGTGCTTTTATCTGCCTGTCGGTAAGGCGCGATTCGATAACGCGATTATTGAATCGTTGCGTCTGGTAAAGTGGTATGCGCGAGAACACGTTCTCCTGTGCCTGATACCCGCCTTCTTCATAGCCGGCGCCATTGCCGTGTTTGTGAGTCAGGCATCGGTAATGAAGTACCTTGGAGCCAAAGCGAATAAAGTCTTGGCGTATGGGGTCGCCTCTGTGTCTGGGACAATCCTTGCTGTCTGTTCATGCACAGTTCTTCCCTTGTTCGCCGGGATCTACCGAATGGGTGCCGGGCTGGGTCCAGCAACGGCCTTCCTTTACTCCGGACCAGCTATCAATGTGCTGGCTATCGCCCTGACTGCAAGGGTGCTGGGTGTGAAGATGGGTATTGCTCGTGCCGTCGGTGCAATACTGTTCAGTGTCGTCATAGGATTAATGATGCATCTCATCTTCCGCAAGGAAGAGGAACAGAAAGCGGCAGCGCAAATGCCCGTGCCAGAACCGGAGGTAAAACGCCCGTTGTGGCAGAATGCTGTCTACTTCTTCACCATGGTGGCGATTCTGGTATTCGCTAATTGGGGCAAGCCCATGCATGACGCTGGTCTTTGGCATGCCATTTACTCGGCCAAGTGGATTATTACATCGCTCTTCTCTGTGGCACTGGGGGTGATCCTGGTTGTCTGGTTTGACATGAAATGGTGGAAGATGCTACTCGCCGCGCTTCCGGCCGCCATTCTGGCTCTTCTTTTCCCCAAAGCCCCGATGATTCCGTTTGCAGCGGGTGTGATCGGCCTTTCGACTATCACCAGCACAAGTAAGGATGAATCCGGGGAATGGTTCTCGTCATCCTGGGGATTCGCCAAGCAGATCATGCCCTTGCTGTTCGGCGGCGTATTGGTGGCTGGCCTACTCCTCGGAAGCCCCGAAAGCACGGATGGCGGTCTTATTCCGGCTGGCTGGGTAGCAAAGTTTGTCGGGGGCAACTCAATATGGGCGAATCTCTTTGCATCCGTTGTCGGGGCATTCATGTATTTCGCCACGCTGACAGAGGTCCCCATCCTGCAAGGGTTGCTTAGTAACGGTATGGGCCAGGGCCCGGCCCTGGCTCTCCTGTTGGCTGGTCCGGCGCTGAGTCTGCCCAACATGCTGGTGATTCGCAGCATCATGGGAACGAAGAAAACAATGGTGTTTGTCAGTCTCGTGATCATCATGGCAACAATCAGCGGGGTTTTGTTTGGGTTGATCACACAAGGAGGAAAGCGCTAATGAAAACTATTCAGATACTGGGCACAGGGTGCCCTAAGTGCAAGCAGTTGACGGCAAACGCTGAGCAGGCGGCAAAAGAGCTCGGCGTCGAGATTGAACTGGAGAAGGTCACGGATATCAACGACATCATGGCTTTTGGTGTAATGATGACACCCGCCATCGTGATTGATGGTGAAGTGAAAGGCTCGGGGAAAGTCCTCGATGTTGAAGCAATAAAGGCATTATTGGATCAATAACAACAAGATTAGGAGGTATGTCATGAGTGAACAGAGTTGTTCATGTGGAGAAGCGCCGAAATTGATTTTCTCCTGTTC
>SPBP01000332.1 GCA_004525935.1 Lentisphaerales bacterium
CATCGGAACCGTCTGCGCAGCTTCCCAGAACCCGGCGAACGGCTCGGTCCTCAGAAGAATTCTGCCGCTGCCAATCATGTCGTAGTATGTCTTCACATTTTGCGGCACTTCTGCGAGGTAGTCGTCGAGGCCCAGTCGCTCCAGGTCGTCAGGCCTGCACCACATCGCATTCCCAGCCATCACCTTCTCTACAATCTCCCTGTCTCTCAAGCTGTCGCTGGTCAGGGTCTCCAGGCATTTCCATATACGATCGCGTTCCACTTTCGATCTGGCAGCAACGTCCCGCGTCATCACCCAGTAGTGCCTGTATGCAGAGAAGACCGGTGTTTGAGAGGAATCCGCCGCAGGGAAAGGCATCATCGCGATCAAGTCTGGCGGCACCCCGGCCATCTGGACGCATCGTTCGAGGTCGTCGATGCTGTATTGAATCATTGCCACTTCCCCGCGAGCAAAAAGTCGCTGGTCATTCGCATCCAGACCGACGCACGGTCTTCCAACCCCGCGGATGACATCATCCTCGGCGAAACGCACGAGCCGAGTTCCGCTGCGAACAAAGCCCGCTGCGGTGTCTTCTTCGCTGAGATTGATTGGCTCGCCTGTCGATGGATCTCGAATCCACGGCGTCCATCGCAGGGCGTGGTAGAATCGTGCTGCTTTCAATCCTTCCGGCGCATCGAAGTTCGCTCGCCATGTGGACGGCTGCCCGCCAAGGTCCTCACCCGTGTCTTGCGCAATAAACTCGGTCTCTTCCATTCGGAAGACGTATTCCTTTCCTGTAACCGCCGACTTGCGCACCTGGACCACCGGCGAACCTCCGGCTGCCTGCATCCACGGCAACCATTGCCAGGCTGGCACATACAGCGCAATCGCACGCTGCCCGCGCCTGAGTCGAGCCCCGTCAATCGTTTTTCCGGGAATTGTCAGCTTCTGACACCAATAGAGGAATTCATCCCATGTGCCGGGTGGTTGTTCGGGATCAAGTCCTGCTTCCTGCACCAGATCCCTTCGATAGATGATCCCGTAGAATGTGATGTTCGGAAGCGGAACACCGTATGCTTTGCCGTCCACGCAGCTCACCTGCTGCCACAGGCGAGGGATCTGCTTCCAGCCGTCCCACTTTGCCTCGGTCCCGTCAATCCATCCGTTTCCGTCAACATCGTTCCCTATCCACTCATTCAGTGGGTAAAGAAAGCCTTGCTTGATGTCATTGCGGATTATGTGAAACCACGACAGATACATATCCGGTGCGGTCCCGCCGGCAATCGCCATCATCAGCGTCGCGCGCCCGCTCGTCCCCGGAAGCTTGATCCCGCCCCACTCCTGAACATCAATCGCAGGCTCCGCCCGCATCAACTCTATGAGAACCTGGTTCCTTATGTCTTCGGGCCTGTTTGGATCATATCCAAAGATACTTATTCGCGTTCTGTCCTCAGCGGCAAGTGGTTCCGCACTCGTTTGATGGAAGGAAATGCAAATAAGCACACTCGCGACAAGCCACCTGGCCGCGTTGCTATATACATTAACGGGGCTTCTCATATTGCTTAGCCCGATTCTATCAGGTGCATCACCGCCGACAAGCATCGAAGAATTAGTCACGTGCCCGATTCATGAGGTCAATTGACGAAGCCCGGCTTCCCGAGATCCTCCATCGTGATGTCCCATACTTCTTCAGCGTTGACTCACGATAGACTCCAGCTCAAGCGTCGACTGACCTTCCTCTCCTGTCGAGGCGGCCACGCCGTTAAGCTGGTCGATTCGTATTGATATTGTTGACTCACGCGCCAGTGGGACAGACTCTACTGTAGCCGGAGGGGCGTAGCGAATTGTGCATGGACAAGGAACGCGAAGCAGAAATTGCGGCACTATTTCGATGCAGCGTGACGCTGGCCATGCGCAATGCAGTAGCCAAAACGGCTACAGAATTATTGAAACTGCTCTAATTGCCGTCGCTGATCGCCGCGCCGACCGCAGCACCAAGCGCCCTGCACTTCGACAGGTCGGATTCCGTCGGCTGCCACTTGGCCCCCACCCCCTCCGACACAACAGGGATCCCGCACACTTTCAAGTGGTCTTCTATGATCCGTACGGATTCCCCGCTCCACCCGTAGCTGCCAAACGCCGCGCCGATCTTGTTCTTGAACTTCAGACCTTTCAGAACCTCGGGAATCGGCGTTATCGTTGGAAGCAATCCGTTGTTGAGCGTGGGGGATCCCACGACAATGCCTTTCGCTCTGAATATCTGGGCGATGACGTCGTTCCGATCCGCAACGGCCATGTGATAGAGCTTGTAGTCCACTCCCTTTTCGGCAATCCCATGCCCGATTGCCTCGGCCATCCTTCTCGTTCCGTTCCACATTGTGTCGTACAATATCACCGCACGCTTCTCCGGTTGCTGGGCCGCCCATTCCTGGTATTTCCTTACAATCTGTAGTGGATCCTTCCTCCAGATCACGCCGTGACTCGGTGCGATCATGTCGACCGGAAGCTTCAGCGCAAGAACTTCGTCTATCTTCTTGATAACGCGAGCACTGAACGGCGTAAGAATATTCGCGTAGTATTTCTGTGCTTCCTCGTAGAGTTCCGCCTCGTTGACCTGCTCATTGAACCTGAACGCAGTCGCGTAGTGCTGCCCGAACGCATCATTCGGCATGAGGATATTCTCGCCGGTCAGGTATGTGAACATGCTGTCGGGCCAATGCAGCATCGGTGCCTCGACAAAGACCAGCTTGTTCTTGCCCAGGTCGATACTGTCTCCCGTCCGCACAACACTGAAGTTCCATTTCTGGTGATAGTGTCCCGGGATGCTTTCAGCCCCGTTCTTGGAAACTACCACCGTTGCCCGAGGGCACTTCGCAATAACCGCAGGAAGCGCACCCGAATGATCAGGTTCGGAATGATTAGCCACCACGATGTCAATCTTTGCCGGATCGACAATTTCGCTGATATTCTCCAAAAATTCCTTTTCGAACGGAGCCCAAACCGAATCAACCAGCGCTATCTTCTCGTCGACTATCAGGTACGAGTTGTATGTCGTACCTCTATGCGTTGAAAGCTCATGACCATGAAACTTGCGAATACCCCAGTCCACGGCGCCAACCCAGTACACACCTTTCTTCAACTCAACAGTCATCAGACCCCTCTCCTTTCGTCAAAGCCCGTCATCCTGTCCAACAGTTGTCTTTCTCTGCGTTCTCCGCTGCTCTGCGCGAGAATTGCATTTACGCTCTTTGTGCCTTCTTGCCTGCCCCGGGTTTATCCCGGGGTGACTATCC